>JBFMGN010000109.1:0-8102 GCA_040752435.1 Spirochaetota bacterium | reverse complement strand
TAATTATATTTTGATTTGTTATAATTCCACAGTCTTCCTCCAGCTTTTTTAAGTATCAAACTACCAGCAACTTGACCTTCAGTTGAACATCCAAAGTCAATAAAGAAATCAGCTTTTCCTCTTGCGACCGCGCAAATACTCAATGATGGTGAAAGAATTCCTATTGATTTTTTTGACTGAGAAAATACTTCAGTCCATTCTTCATAATATCTTTTTATGTTTTTAATATTTGCACTGAAACCAAATAAGCCATACATTTCCTCTATTTTTCTTCTTTGGCTAACTTTTATCATATCGCCATTTAGCATAGCATCGTTCCATGGATCTGTCCAAAATAATTCATGAGTCATTGAGTTATATACAAAAGCAGCTACCGGATCACTATTTTCTATGTATGCAATGGATATTGAAAAATGTGGGATTCCTAAGATGAAATTTGTTGTTCCATCCATAGGGTCAATAATCCATTGATTTTTCAATAATTCATTTTTATTTTGCTCTTCTGAATATGTCGTTATCCGATTGTCTATTTTTGATAATTCAAGTTTTAAATAAGTATCTATCTCAATGTCTGCTGAGGTGACATAATCTTTGAGAGTTTTTTCTTCAACAGTCACTGTAGAGTAATACAACCTGTTAAGCTGAATCCCTGCGTTGAATATTATGTTCTTTACTATTTCAGTAGTGTCTTTTGTGTATTTCACGTGTTTTCCGAATTTATCAATCTATCTAACGTCCGGTTGAGCTGCTTCCGCGTCCCGAAGGGCTTGGCGTGTGTTTTTGCTCAAGCAAAAACCATGACAAGAGCGGAAGTCTGCTCGACGATTCAGTTGCCCGATAGATCATTTTTCTTCCGGACAAGCGATTGTAGTTTTCGAGGGCAAAATCGATGTAGGCTCTTGCTGCAGCGTACACTTAATATAGATGAAGATTGTTGACAAAGTCAACGTCAATGTTTACATTGGCAACATTATTATAGCGAAACAACCGCCAACTCCGCAATCATTCAGCATGGAGAAAAGCATACATGCAGCGAACCCACACAGGAGGATCGGAGGCGGGGTATTCGTCATAAGAAGGTGCATTCGTATGAGTGAGTACATATGAAGGAAAGGATTCAGGCCTTTTTCCCCATGGCACTCATTCTCGCTTTTTTTACAACTATCGCCATTGTATTGGGGAAGACCACCGGCTCGCTGTTTTACTTGATGAACTTCCTCATCATCGGAACCTGCATCGCCCTGGGAATGGGCCTGTGGCCCATCCTGCCGCTCAACCGAAAGGGTGTGGCGCACAAGGTCTCGCAGATTCTCGTAGGCGGATACATGTTTTTCGGGCTCGGGTTCGGGCTCGTGTACCTTGCCTTTGGTTTCATTATGCCTGAAAACATGCAGATCGAGGGCTTCTGGCTCTGGCTTTTCTCCGGAGTCTTCCAGGCTGCCGTGATTCACTACCTCATCGCGAAGATCTTAGGCCCGCTCATTTTCGGGCGGGGATGGTGCGGTTGGGCCTGCTGGACAGTCGCGGTCCTTGATCTGCTGCCCTGGAAGAAAAGCCCGGGCCGGCTCGCGCGAAGATGGGAGCACCTACGCTACCTCTCCTTCGCCCTGTCGTTCGCGCTGATGAGTGTACTGGTGTTCGGCATGAACCATTCGCTCAAGCAGCATGTCGGAATACTTCCGCTTTCCACATCCGTGCCCGAGGATATTCCGGCTTACTCCCACCTTATACAAATCCCTGAGCTCTGGTGGTTTCTGGCAGGAAACCTCGTTTACTATGCAGCGGGCATCCTCATTGCTGCCATCACGCGCGACAACCGGGCTTTCTGCAAGTATCTCTGCCCGGTGGCACCCTTCCTGAAGCTGGGGTCACGCTTCTCTGTGCTCAAGATCAGGCCAGATCCCCACCTGTGCACGGACTGCCGCAAGTGCGAACGACGCTGTCCAATGGATATCCACATCACCTCGTATGTGCAGGAGAACAGCCGGGTGACTTCATCGGAATGCATTATCTGCCAGAGCTGTGTGAGCTCATGTCCTAAGCGCGCGCTCAGCATCTCAATGGGCTTCGATGGGAGCTTCAAGGACAGATTGATGAGAAAACGGAAACCCGCCGCCCTGTCGTCTACGCCTGATTAGGTGAGAATCGCAATTTCCGCATCGGTCTCACGCTTTCCAACTAACTCATCCCGACCGACGTGCTAACAGACTGGGGGCAGGATATGCGCCAATACGCATGGTTTATACCGATGCCACGGGAAAAGCTGCTTGACAATGGCAGGCCGGGATGTAACAATGATTTCATCCGGCGTTGCCTGGCACAAAATGCCGTTTACTGCCCGGATGATAGTTTCTATCAGTTAATATATAGGTGAAAGGATGAATTCTGGCATGAGGAGATTGTTTTCCCTTGTGATTTTGGCATTGGTTGCGTGCGGATACATTGCGAGCCAGCAGGAGACTCTTGCACTCGTAGGCGGGACACTCATAAACGGGACGGGTGCAGAACCTGTTCACAATGCTGTGGTGGTTGTCCAGAATGGACGCATCGTGGCTGTGGGGATGCGTAAAAATGTAGTCATACCAGAGGATGCAAGGACAATCGATGTGGCTGGCAAAACAATACTGCCTGGTTTCATAAACGCCCATGTTCATTTCCCCTTTACAGAGGTGGAGCAGCACCTGAAGGCCTGGGCACAGGGTGGTGTGACGACTGTGAGAAACATAGGCAGCCGCCCCTTTTTTTCTGAGCGCGATTCGGTGCTTGAAGACAATCAAAATGCACGCCTCGTCATGTCTGGACCCCTGGTGACTGTGCCTGATGGATATCCCATAATTCCATGGGGTAATAATATAATCGCTTTGACAGTTACATCCTCAGAGGATGCGCGCCAGAAGGTAGACAAACTCTTGGATGACGGCGCAGACATAATAAAAATCGCTATAGAGAGAGGAGACGTCTTACCCAGTTCTGTTCCAAATACTCTTTCCCTAGAGGAGGCAGCCGCAATCGTGGAGGTTGCACACAGCCGTGACACCATTGTGTCTGCACATGTGACAGCCTCGCGTGACCTCAAACTCGCCCTGGATGCCGGCGTGGACGACATAGCCCATATGGTCGCAGATACATTACCCCCCGAACTCATAGAAAGGATGATTAAGGATGGCGTCTACTGGGTACCCACACTGGAGTTATGGAAATGCGTGGCGCATGGCTACAGGCAACCTGCCATAGATAATCTGGCCCTTTTCGTCAAGGCCGGGGGTGGGGGGAAGGTTGCCCTGGGCACAGACTTCAATGGCTACAACTGCAGGTTCCAGCTTGGCATGCCCACAACAGAGATGGGATTAATGCAGGCAGCCGGCATGACGCCCATGCAGATAATTGTTGCGGGCACAAGAAACGCTGCTCATGTCAGCAATCTCGCAAGAGAGCTGGGCACCCTGGAGGCTGGTAAGATTGCAGACATAATTGTGGTGGAAGGTGACCCTCTCAGCGATATACATGCCCTCGCCAATGTAAAAATGGTAATCCATAACGGCGTCGTTATAAAGGATGAAATGAAGGGAGAAACAAAAAAATAACAGGGATATGCTCTATATGCTGTGGGCTCTCCATAAGAGAGGCATGAAGGGCTAAATTTTATTTTTTTGGTTTCGCTGTGGGGGTTGCAAAGGTACCAATCGTGCCGGGACCCGTATTGTTCGATCTTGTAGTCAGAAGTCCTGCCATATAGCCGGATGCAGAGACATGGGATATACCGCTTGCAAACAGGCGAGTACAGAAAATTGTGAGCAGGGGTCAATCGATAATCGTCTCCAAATCTTAACCAATCCGAGGAGGAAGCCTTATGCGCTTTTCCCAAAAACACCATCAATATTAGTGCGGAGTGGATCTTCAAGCCAGATCACTATATCTGGGTAATTTCATCTCCTCTTACCTGTTGGTCAAAGCGGAAGTCAGTTCGACGATTCAGTTGCCCGATAGATCTTTTTCTTCCAGGCAATCGATTGTAGTTTCCGAGGGCGGAATCGAACTACGCCCTTTGCCAACGGGGGCCTTATATGGGTTATGTGCCCTTAATCCATTCTGACAATCTGTTTTTGATAATTTTCAGACGTTCATTACTAATGTTTCCTATTGAGCCGAGAAGGACGTTTCTATTTACAACTGCAAGTCGGCTGATTCTGATAACGCTGGATGTCTTCAGCCCTGATTGTTTAAAATCTGTATCTTCTTCCCTAATGATTTCATCAAATTCAGGGATTTGTTGTGATAATTGCGACGATATCATACAAATTAACCAATCGCTATAAGAGCTTGGTATTTCACGAATAACTAATGCCGGCCTAAGCTTGCCTTGTATTTGGTCAGTTTGTGGAAATTTGAAAAGAACTACCTGTCCTTCCTGAATCATACAAAACGTTCTTTGAGGTCGTTAAGTGAATAAGGGGAATATTCTTTTTCCATATCACATATTGCAAAAGATAGAGACAATTCTGACCAGTCCGTTTCCTCCTCCTCAATTTTTTTGCCCTTTTTTATTTTTGATTCAAGGTATTCCACAAAATCTAATACCTCAGCCTGAAACGGTTCAGGCAGTTCTTGAATGTGTTTTAAGATTCTTTCTGGTAATGACATTTATATCACCCCCGCCTATTATTATAAGATTATCATAATGTTGTTAGAATTACCAACACTTAACTACCTAAATCAGCGGTGTTTGATCTTCCATCGTCTAACTGGAACACTCTTCGAGCAAGCTCATCCAACAGGCGCACTATATCCCAAAATTACATCCCAAAATCTTCGAACGCAAGTCAGATCGAGGATTCAGTTGCCCGATAGATCATTTTCTTCCGGGCAATCGATTTTAATTTCCGAGGGCCAAATGAAGAACTACGCCCCTTGACAACGGGAGACCTTATATGTTAGGTGGCGTCAATGCAAATCGACCCTACCCTCGCTGATTCCAAAATAGCGCTGTAAGAATTCTTCTCGTGAAATCGCCTTCAGATTCCGCTCCGAAAGTATGCTGCGCAAGGGCGTGTCGGTTGTTACAAGAATCGCCTCTGGGAACGTGACAAGAGTACGAACAAGGTAGCGATCATCATCCTTTATTTGGTCTGCCAGGGCACTTGGAAGCTCCTTCAATTCACTAGGAGAAACTATTCGCGCGCGAGTTTCATCTTGTCTGATTTGAACAACGAAAAGCTTTGCAACCCTTTTCCCAAGCGAGTGTTGACTCCTGCAAATATCCCAAGCTTTCTGGTCGAAGGGAGAACCCGAAACGACAACGATCTGATGCGGTGATTTGATGAAGGCTTCCAGGAACTGTATCGCAAGACTTATATGACTAGTTCCATTTGCTCCTGAGATGTCAGCCCATATCCACTCGTTCAGTGCGAACAGTTCCAAGGATATTACTTTGTCACTTTAAGAAAGGATTTAATGTCTTCCAGCTCAGCCTCCATGAAGGAAGCGAGTCCGCCAGAAATCTGCCCTTCTTTCGATATGTCTTCTTTCTTGAACACCGTTTTCTTCTTTTCGCGACTGACGTGATAACAAGACAGCTGATCTGGTTGCAGAAGGCCCTCAGCTACGCAACCAAGGACCGAAAGCAAGAATTGTTCGCTATGAGTCGTGAATATGAATTGCTTCTCATCTTCTGAGGCAAGACGTGCTATAACACGCGCGAATCTGCGAATGACAGTAGGGTGAAGATGTACTTCTGGTTCTTCTATGAAAATTGTCTGTACCCCTGGACGATGAATCTTAGCCAGCATATATACAATCTGGTTGACCCCGAATCCATCATTTACTAATAGCCCCGGCACTCTGGCCCCAGATTGTTCTGTTGTTTGGAAGAATGTTGTTGCTGTCCCGGGTGGTGTGTATGTTCTGAAGTCGCGATCAAAGATCTCAACCGTGTCAATCGATATGCGAGGCGGGGAGTTTTGGTCATTGATTATTAGCGTTGCCACTTCGTCCTCCCCGGTAGGGTTTGGCGTGAGCGGCACTGGCGTGTAACTGGGCTTGAAAAAGCCGCGCCGGTGAGGGCACGCATCTATAGCCTTGATTGATTCAACTGGTCTGTTTAGTTTTGCAGCCAACATTACCGCCTTTGATTGAGCCTGTGGGGCTGCAACCTTAGGAGCGGTAGTGCTTGCAAAGCCATTCCAGTTGATGGTAAAAGTATCCTCGTCTATTGAATACTCGATGGGCCATGACTGATTGAGACCATATGGGATAGGCACTTTCGCGTTCATCCTGATGGAATCAACCTCGGTGGCGATCTCTGCTTCTGCCTTCGCCAGGCGGACTCCGTAGTTTGAGACGGAGTCGCTGTCCTCAAATGAGGCAGTAACGCCTATAGCTTTCTGTTCATTATGATTGAAGATGGTTGCATCGAATCCACCAAGGTTCTGAAAGCCAAGATTGAAGAAGCCATCAATCGCTTGGTTGGGGTTGATGACGAAGTTTCGGAGAGCCAGTAAGGCATAGAGAAGAGACGACTTGCCAGAGGAGGTTGGCCCAAAAAGTATGGTAATAGGGCCAAACCTCATGTCAGAGGTTTCTATGCTGCGAAAATTCTGCACTTCTAAGCGTGAAAGCATTGCTTCACCTCACTTTGACCAAGTCCGAGAGTATCACACAAATCCAAGAAAGTACAGAGTCGCCGCAGAGCATCAGCCATTTTTTGAAATACTACTTCTCTAGGAGTACAAGACTTCCTTCTAATCACAAGAGTCTTAAGCCACCTAACAGCGTGTTATGCCGCCGCTTTTCACTTTCAAAGCATTCCAATGTTATTCCTTCTTGAACTCTGCCATAGGGGCAATCGTCTTTCTTAGCAAAATCTCGGAATGCCCCGAAATAATGTAATCTTTCAGTTCGCCAATGACTTCGTAACCGAATCTTTCATACAATCTCTGTGCGCCCTTATTGAAAGAGGAAACACAAATGATGACATTGGGTGTTTCGCTAAAGATTCGCTTCTCCGCAAAAGCCATTGGCTGGCTTCCAATGCCTTTGCTTCTCCATCCTGGCGCAACACAAACCGATTGGATATAGCCGATAAAAGCCCCTTGTATGAGGAGAATAGTGAACCCCACAATCTCGCCATTGACAGTGGCTAAATAAATTTCCCGTGAAGGGTCGGTGGTTATCCTTAGCGAAGCATCAAAGTTTCGCTGTAAAGTTATCCACGGCTCTGAATTCGCCATTATCCGAGCGCATATTTCCGCTTCGGCCGGGTGTTGAAGTTTCCTTATTTCTGTCTCTGCGATATTTTCAGTGCCCATTTGGTCCTTTCTCCTACTGCGTCGCCTGGATAGTAACAGGATGTCCACAAACTGCTGACTGGTGTAACCGCGTAGCGGCATAACAATAATTAGACTGATCCGCATAAGATGCGAAGTTCTGGTTTTCTGTCCGTATAACACGCCTTGCGATTTCCTGCTGAAGGCGTGTTAATCCTTTTGTATCCAATTGCTGGCTGTCTGTCCAGCGGTTTATCACGGCATTTTATGCGGCTCGGCCTAACACCACCTCCTTGCATGGGTTCAAAGCCCGTCGATCGGACTTAAGAACGCCCGCCGGCCCACGGTTGAGGACAACAGGAACGCCGCCAGGGCCTGGTTTTGGGTCGAAGCGCTTACCTTTTCCTTGACAGTCTCCCAGACGTGGCCGGGCACTGATTTTACTGCTTCGATAAGGGTACCGTCATAGGGGATCTGAAAAGGAAGACTTTTCCTCCACCCAGAGGGCTTTTAGGACTGTGTCCTAAGAATCGGGAGTGTCGATCTTATAAACCCTCAAGGCGTTGTCTCTCAGAATGTGGCGTTTGAATGTCTCGCTTATCTTCGAAAGCAGGATATGGGTCAGGTTGGCCCGCTGGTCCATCATGGGCCAGTCCGAGCCGAAGAGCAGCTTCGTAGGCGGAACGGAGGATTCTAGTTTTTCGAACATTCGGTACGCATAAATGTCGCCTCCGCAGTCCATATACACGTTTTCGTAATCGTTGGCCAGCCTGACCGCTTCTGCATGACCGTTTCCCCTGCCACCGGTATGGGCCAGCACGAAGCGGACATTGGGATATT
>JBFMGN010000108.1:0-8125 GCA_040752435.1 Spirochaetota bacterium | reverse complement strand
ATTGCTGCTGGAGACATTATGTTTCGTAAAGGCGTAGCTCCTATTAATTTAAATAAATTTGTTCCCGGCTTTGATATAGTCGGCCGAGTAGAAGATGCAGGCTCAGGTGATTTAAAACAATATCTTAGAAAACGGGTGTTAGGTCTGGTTATGACTGGCGGTTATAGCGAATATGTTTATGCAAATGAAGAACAGCTTGTTATTATTCCTGATGACGTTGATCCGGTGAAGACTGTTTCGCTTGGACTAAATTATACAACGGCCTTAGGGATTCTGTCTTTTATCCGGGAAGGCGCCCTTTTTTTTCAGGGGCTTAGCGGCGGTTTGGGAACGGCTCTTCTAGATATAACAAAAAACTATTCTATTGATGTATGGGGAAGTACTTCTGAAAAAACCATTTCTTTTGTTGAGTCGTATGGCGCTAAAACTTTTGATTATAATGACTCAAAGATGGTTGATACTTTAAAAATAGAGAAGCCGGAGGGATTTGACCTGGTAGTGGATCCATTTGGTGGTAAGAGGAAAAAAAATGTTAAACAGCTTGTCAAAAAAAACGGCAAATTAATAGGTATTGGTTACTCTGGGGATTCAACCATAGAGTATTTATTAAATAGATTTTCCTATTCACTTGCGAACAGTGTCGATCGTTACAGGAATTATACGTTTTTTTCCGTCGTCGAGATGCAGGTAAGAAAACCGAATTGGATTCGCAAGCAAATGGAGACAGCGGTAAAGATGTATCTTTCAAATCAACTTGATCCGGTTATTGCCGATACCTTCAAGTGGAAGGATGCCGGAAAAGCCCATGCCCGGTTAGCAGGAGGCGGGGTTGTTGGGAAGCTTGTACTGACAATGTAGGATGGAATCCTGGGCAAAAAGTCCGAGATAGTCGATAGAAGGTTCTAGCTATCTCGAAAGATGATGGCAGTTTGGCGGACATTATTCGAAATTGGTATTGTTTCCCAGGTGCTCTTTGCTTTTTTGGCGCTGGACTTATTGAACGCTCCATTTAGCATGAGGTTTGTACAGGCTAACCAGGAACTGAAAGACTGGCCTTTTCAGGTTGTAACACAAAGAAAAAAACTGTAGATTTATAAAACAGGTTATTTGAAAAGAAGTTCTTGCCTTGTTTTATTTTATTGTTTTGGATTTCTTGTACACATGCAATTAGTTGAGTCTGGCGGGAAATCATTTTGATAAGCGATATTAGAAAGGAGTGTCGCAGAAGCCGGCGACTTAGCTCCTGATGTTATGCAGTGATAATCTGGTGATGATGTGATGATAGAATACAAGTATATGCGCCAGTTGAGGAACGCGATTGAGAACTTTTATCCGCTCGGAAACGATTGCTGGGCTGACTTAGAATCAATTATAGATTGCAGAATGTTAGCCAAAAACGAACATTTCTCAAGAGAGGGCCAGTTTGCGAAGGAATTCGGATTTATATGCAGCGGGATAATGAGAATGTTCTATTTATCGGAAGATGGAGTGGAATGGAACAAGCATTTTTTCATTGAGAATGATTTTGTTGTTGCAAGTATAGATCCAAAAAAGAAAAGCATCGTAAATATACAGGCGCTTACGCCGGTGACTCTGATTTGTATTTCCTATTCAAAATTTATGGAGTTAATACACAAATTCCCCCAAGTTAATCTTTTCTTACAAAAAATGATGTCGGCTCACTTAGAACGAAAACAAGAAAAGGAAATAAGATTTCTTTCGAACGAAGCGATTGATAATTATAAATATTTCAATCATAAATACCCCGGGTTAGAAAAAATAATCCCTCTTTATCATATTGCCAGTTATCTTGGAATCACTCCAACCCAATTGAGCAGAATCAGGCAACAGCTTAAATAAATTCTTTCGCCTCGACATATGTAAATGATTTTTCATTTCCCCGAGAGTATATTCAACAAAAACAGGAGGAGTGATGATGAAAATTAATACCGCGGTCATTTTAATTGAATTTCAGAAGACATGGACAGAAAAGGGTCTTTTTCATTGGCTCATCAAGAAAGAATATGAGTCAAGAAGTGTTTTGAAAAATACCATCGATTTCACTCAGAATGCAAGAAAAAATGGTATACAGGTTATACAAGCACCATTAATTTTAGATAAAGAAGATAGAGAAAGATACAAAAAAATTCCTTTATTACCAAAATTATTTAGAAGGTTTACCAAAGGCACCTGGAAAGCAGAATTTACAGAAGGGGTTTACAAGGAAACGGATACTGTGGTAAAAGGAAGGTGTGGTTTTGATGTGACTGAATGCAGTGATCTGGAACAGATCCTAAAAGAAAAAGGAATAAAGAATTTATTCTTTTGTGGTTTTACTACGGACCACTGTGTTGAGGTAACAATGAAGACGCTGACTGTAAAAGGATACAATTGCATTTTAATCTCCGATTGCACTGCCACAAGAAGCAACGCGCTTCAGAGAGAAGTGGAAAATAGAAATAAAACAATGACAAGTTTGGAAGTAATAAAATTATTTAAAACTGATTATAATAACTAAGGGGTGCGATCATATGGTCGCCGGGAGCAGGGTTTCATGAAATTGAAGCGGAACACGATCATGTTTTTAGTCACCGATCATGAAGAAGGCGGCGTGTATGGCGCCAAGAGAGGCACGATGGATCACTACCCGGCAGACTTCAAAGACGCTATAATCGGCAAGATGACGGCATCGGGAGGCCGAAGCAGTGCACCAACAGGTACACCAGGCAGCCCAGGCCGGATTGTGTGATTCACGTTGATGCAGACCGTGCATCAACAGAGGTGCAGACATAGACAGCGATAAATTACGCCTGACTATGAGTGGTAATGAAGCAACGAAACAGACCTTTTTGGAATATCTCGAGGCACTTGGAGTTGTTGCATAACCTGATTTACTACTGATTTTTTGCAACGTTTAGGTAAAAAGTTGTCGGACAAAGTACCTTTGAAGTCCCTTCTGGCCTATTGCTCATTGAGCGCAGTAACCCGTAGCCCCTTCATCAAGACGGCCGGTCCGCTTAGCCTGATCTGAACTGTCTCTCCTGGAATCAGGTCGAAGTAGTTGTCCTCAACCCAGACGCCCCGTGGGCTCTGGATCTGTACCATCCACACGAAGCTATTGGCCTTCAGAATGAGTTGAGAAACGCCACTGTCGTCGGGACCCTGTAACTGGTAATCAAATTCAGCTTTGGGAAGAGGCAACTGGTTGAATTGGAAACCGGAGAGGAAACGGCGACTGCGGCTCAGCACCTGCCCATCTGTGCTGAAGCGGCAAAAGGCCATCCAGCGGCCAGGCTGATCCTGCCAGCCCTCCGGTAAAGGCAGCTTGGCCACCACGGTGGAGGTCTTGGCCGGAGCTATAGCCTCCTGGTGCTGGCTCTCCACCTTGCTGTTTTCTAGATCTACCCACCCGTATTGTAGGCTGCCCTCCCGCGCACCTAGGGTATCGTTAGTCAACCAGAGCTGGAAAAGACCATTTTCTGGGGCGAAGCTGGCCAGGAGCGGGGCAAAAGCCCGCCGCACGGCGTAATAGCTAGGTTTCAGCCTGAGGTAGTAGTCCACGATAGTCCAACCCACAGCGCCCCAGGAGTCAGAGTACATCCAAAATAGAGTGCCGCTGGTGTCAAACTTGCGTCTTCGCCAGTGCTCCAGAGCGAACTTCAAGGCTTCGGCCTGGATCATCTGGGAGTAGATGATGTAAGCAGACAGGGAGAGCTCCTCCGACGACTTCCAGTAGCGCTTCAGGGCCTCCCAGATGGCGCCCTGCTCGAACTGGTTATTGTGGAAGGACCAGCCTGGGGAATGCCGGTCCAGCTCTCCCGGAGGTAGGAAACGCATCAGGGAGTCCAGAGGGGGCGGGGCCAGAATGCCGAACTCGCTAATGAACTTGCCCTGGTCTCCTTCGTAGTAAGGGTAGTCAATGCGCTCCTCCGGGGTGGCCCCGATGCTGATATGCCAGTTGTGTCGGTCCCCCTGCTCTGGGCTGTTGGGGTCATCACCTCCATAAGGACTGCCGGGCCAGTAAGGGCGGGTGGGGTCTAAGCGGGCGCACACCTCAGGTAGTATCTGATCGTAGATGATCTCGCCATAGAGACGGTCAGCACCAGCCCCCTGCTGAACCCGGTCCCAGTGAATCCATTGGTTCTCGTTGTTACCACACCACAGCGCGATGCAGGGGTGATTACGCAAACGCCGCACAGCTAGCTCTGCCTCCCGCTGCGCCTGGGCGACAAACTCTGGGTCATCGTCTGGGTAGTAGCCGCAAGCGTAGAGAAAATCCTGCCAGATTAGAATGCCGAACTGGTCACAGAGCTCATAGAAATAATCGTCCTCGAAGATGCCCCCTCCCCAGATGCGGAACATGTTGAAGTTGGCCTCGGCGGCCAGGCGCACTAACTCCCGGTATTTGGCTGGACTCACACGGGCGATAAGGGAGTCGGCTGGCACCCAATTGGCACCCTTGCAGTAGAACTTCTGGCCATTGACGGCGATAATGAAGGACTTGCCTTCATTCGGGATTAGCTCTTGTATCAGGGCTACCTCCCGTAGCCCGTAGCAGAAGGCCTTCTGATCCAGGATCTGCCCCTCTTGCCGTACCACAGCGGCTACGTCATAGAGGGCCGGTTCGCCGAGGGGCGCTGGCCACCACAGGTCAGGATCAGGTATCTCCAGGTGCGTACACAGTTCGCTAAGGCCAGGCTGCAGACTGGCCTTCAGGCTGATCTCGTGGCGCTCTCTGCCCCGCAAGGAGAGAGTGATCTGGACTGCCTGCATGTTGCTGCTGAAGTTTTCCAGCTCGAGTAGCACCTTTACCCGGGCCATGCCATCTGCTAAAAGATGGGTGCGCAGGCATAGGTCGCGCAGGGACACTGTCTCATAGGAGTGCAGTTCTACTCCCCGCCAGATGCCACAGGTCAGTAGCCGTGGCGCCCAGTCCCACCCGAAAGTGAACTGGGCCTTACGAATCCAAATCCGCGCTGGCTCTGGCCCCACCTCGGCGAGCATCTTGCTGTATGTGGTCGTATCCTTTCCTCTAACTGCACGCAGGCCCACATCCAGCCGCACCACCACCAGATTGGTGCCCTCACGCACGGCTTCGGTTACCTCGATGGTGTAGGGGATGTGCATGTTGTTGTGGCTGCCTAAGTGCTGGCCGTTCAGCCAGACATCGGCGGTGGTGTCCAGGCCCTCGAAATGGAGCTCCACCCGCTCACCAATGAAGCCCGGGTCTATCTCGAAGGTGCGGCTGTACCACCAGTCTTTTTCCTCCATCCAGGCGCAGGCAGGCGCATTTTTACCCCACAGCGGCTCATCAATGATGCCGGCCTCAATCAGATCAATGTGCACATCACCGGGCACGCTGGCGGCGATGCGATTTTCAGCCTGACATCCAGTCTGAGGAATTCCTGCAGCCTCCCCCTGGCCGGGGTCAGCCCACTGCAAGTCCCACCTGCCATTGAGATCAAGTGTCTTCTTACCAAAATATTTTTGATACAAAACCATTGATTTAGCCTCCTGCCTGATGACATTCACTCAGAAACGGAACTCCCATCTTCATTTCACATTCGTTTCACCTGTCCGCAGTCTTTCCAGATTGCGTTCTACAAGGTCAACTTCAACTCTAGTGACCTCCTGAGAAGGTGAAACTAATGTGGTTTATAATAAATAAAACCTTCTCACCAGATAAATTATTTGTCTCCCCCGTTTCTAACGTATAAATTTTCTGCAACTGTAAAGTTAACAATAACTAGTTAACAATAGCTCCCGCCATCATCCCTTTCAGCAGATACCTTCTGAGCACCACGTATAATATGGCCAGAGGTGCCGCGTAAATCAGCGAGAATGCCGAATATAATCCCAAGTCGTACATGCCAAGCGGAAAGACTTGGCTTTCGTAAACCATCCCTACGCTCAGCGGATACAGCTCCCTTTTGGTGATTAATATCATTGGTACTAAAAAGTCTCCCCAGGCACGTGCGAATGAGAAGAGGGACGTTAATATCAGCCCAGGCAAGGTCAAGAAGAACGTGATGTGGGTGAGAAGCCTCAGCTTACCACATCCATCTATAATCGCCCGCCTCCTCGAAGCTGAGACCGTCGAAGGGGTAGAGGCTGTTTTTATGCACACACAGGTACTCGGCAAAGCCGGGCTGGGGCTGGAAATAAATCCAGTTCTCAAACTCAAACTCACAGTCGGCGGCTTTACCGTTCTTGCACCTCTCGCAAATCCCACAGGGCGTGCAGTTTTCGATGATGACTTTTTGTAAATGGGGTTTGACGTAAACTACCTTCATCACGGTTTCCTTGTATATTTTTCATGGTGTGAGCACGACCTTGATGACCGCCTCTTTCTGCTCGACCATCGTCCGAAAAGCCTTTTCAACTTCGCTCATCTTAAACCGATGGGAGATCAAGAGCGCTGGATCAATCACCTTTCTCTTCAGCAGGTCGAGGGCTGTGGGAAATCCCATGTTGGGGACGATGAAGGATGCCCGAAGCTGGAGCTTCTTGAAATGGAAGTCGTTGATGTCCAGGGTCACCATCTCTTCTCCTCCGTGCGCGATCCCGATCAGGGAGATTATCGCTCCGTATCGCGCTATCGCAACACCGTCGAGCAGGGTCTTTGGAGGCCCAGCGATCAGTATCCTCTCCACGCCTCTGGGCGCTTCCTTCTTGAAATAGTCCACAACGTTGACCTTATCGGCCTCCAGGGTCATATCCGCGCCCATCTCTCTGCCCGCTCTCAATCTGGCCGTGTCGCAGGACAGCCCGATAAGGTAGACGTTCTTCGCGCCCCTGAGCTTGCACAGCTTCACCGCCATCAGGCCGATCGGGCCGGGGCCGAATATGGCTACGTTGTTGTTGAGGGATATGGCGGCCACGTCCACCAAGTCCATAGCCACCGTCAGCGGCTCGGCCAGCGCCGCCTCCTCGAAGCTGAGACCGTCGAAGGGGTAGAGGCTGTTTTTATGCACACACAGGTACTCGGCAAAGCCGGGCTGGGGCTGGAAATAAATCCAGTTCTCAAACTCACAGTCGGCGGCTTCACCGTTCTTGCACCTCTCGCAAATCCCACAGGGCGTGCAGTTTTCGATGATGACCTTGTCGCCCTTGCGCAGGTGATGCACGTTGCTTCCCATCTCGGCCACCGTGCCCACTACCTCGTGGCCCAGAGCCACGTAGTCTACTGCCTCTATGCTGCATCTGTCCACGTCGCTCCCGCATATCCCTCCGGCCTCGATCTTGACCAGTACCTCGTCAGGCTTCGGAACCGGGACCTCTATGTCTCTGATGTCGAAATGGAACGGAACTTTGACGTATACTGCTTTCACTAAAACACCCTCCTGCTTCTCAAGAAGTTCAAGCTCTCCTCTATGGTAGGCTCCAGTACGTTCCTTGGAACATGAGGCTCCAGAGTCAAGAAGCCGTCATAACCATCGCTCGCAACCTTTTCCACGAATGTTCCGTAGTTGATCGCCCCCTGTCCCAGTGGCACGGGGACATAGTCCACGCTGATGGTAGGCTGTATCCTGTGATTCTCCTTTTCGCCGTGGACCTCCCTGAAGTATTTCGTGGCATCCTTCAGGTGGATGTATTCAATATACTCTTTCAGCAGGGTGTATGCGTAGGGATACGGCTCCTCGCCCGCAACGTAGAAGTTGCAGCCGTCGAAGTTCAGCCGAAAGTATTGCGAACCTATTCTGTTGACCACTTCCAAGGCCCCCTCGGCAGTGGTTGTGGGTTCTTTGCCATAAGCATCCTCCGGCTCCGCCACCCAGATGAATTCGTTTTCCAGACATATCGTGATTTTTCGTCTTTCCGCCTCGTCGAGACAGGGCCGGATATTCCGGGCGAACTCCTCTATGGCGGTGGCGCAATCCCGCTTCCTGCTGGGTCCGAAATAGGTGTTTATCACGTTGGCACCCAGTTCTTCGGCTGCCCTGATGCTGTTGATTATCAACTCCTGGCACCCTTTGATGTCATCCGTATAGTTCAGATTGGATGGGCTGGAGACGCAGGCGGTGCGCACGCCTGCTCCGTTCAGCAGCTTTAGAACCATTGGAAGACTTTCCAGGGTCACGTTCTCGGGTATCCAGAGTTCAAGGAATTCAACCCCGAACTCCCG
>JBFMGN010000107.1:0-8131 GCA_040752435.1 Spirochaetota bacterium | reverse complement strand
CGGAGGAAATTATCAATGAGGTGGAGATCTCCGGCCTCCGTGGGCGGGGCGGCGGCGGATTCCCGACTGCCAAGAAATGGCGTTCCTGCCGGGAGGCCCGCGGCCCATCCCGGTATGTAATCTGCAATGGGGATGAAGGCGACCCGGGCGCTTACATGGACCGCTCCGTTATGGAGGGTAATCCTCACTCGATTATCGAAGGTATGATTATCGGCGCGTATGCTATCGGAGCAGACCAGGGGTATATCTACGTACGCAACGAGTATCCCCTGGCAGTTGAACATCTAAAACGGGCGATTCAGGCCGCCCGGGAATACGGATTTTTGGGGGAAAATATTTTAGCAGCCAATTTTTCTTTCAATATCAGGATAAACCGCGGGGGCGGCGCTTTTGTATGCGGTGAATCAACGGCCCTGATGGCATCCCTTGAAGGCCGCACGGGCGAGCCGAGAGCCAAATACATTCATACAGTTGAAAGCGGGCTGAATGGTAAACCGACCACTCTTAACAATGTAGAGACATGGGCGAACGTACCTGCCATCATCAACAACGGCGGCGCCGGGTTTGCTTCGGTAGGTACCGAGGGTTCCAAGGGAACAAAGGTCTTCAGTCTGGTAGGCAAGGTAGTCAACACGGGGCTGGTGGAAGTGCCGATGGGTATGACTTTGCGGCAGATTATCTATGAAATCGGTGGAGGAGTTAAGAACGGAAAAGCATTTAAAGCGGTTCAAACTGGAGGACCCTCAGGCGGTTGTATTCCAGCCGCCCATCTGGACGCCAGGGTGGATTTTGACGAGTTGACAAGACTTGGATCGATGATGGGTTCCGGCGGCATGATCGTAATGGATGAGGATACCTGCATGGTTGATGTCGCCCGGTATTTTATCAACTTCCTGAAACAGGAATCCTGCGGGAAATGCACTCCCTGCCGGGAAGGTCTGGCCCAGATGCTCTTTATACTTGACCGCATTACCCACGGGGAAGGTGTAGAAGAGGATCTCGATAAGCTGGAAGAGCTGGCGGAGTTGTTGTCATGGACTTCTCTCTGTGCGCTCGGGAAAACATCGGCTAATCCGATTCTTTCTACCTTGCGGTATTTTCGGGAGGAATATCTGGAGCATGTCCGGCAGCGTCACTGCCCGGCCCGGGTCTGTAAAGGCCTGTTTATCTATGCGATTATTGCGGAAACCTGCACAGGCTGCGGTATTTGCAGAAAAGCCTGTCCGGTTAACGCTATCTCCGGGGAACGGAGAAAACTCCATGTGATTGATCAGGTTATCTGTACAAAATGCGGTGCTTGCTTTGAAAAATGCCCATTCATCGCGATTCAGAAGGTTTAAGGGCCAAGGCAGGTTCATCAGATTTGAAACAGTTTTTCTGTAAAGGTATTGATGAGGAGAGTTATTCGTGCCAATAGTTAAAATCGACGGTGTGGAAGTAATAGTTAAAGAAGAAACCACTCTTTTACAGGCTGCCAGAAAGGCAAAAATCTGGATACCGACTCTCTGCTATAGCCCGGCCGTTTCAAATCTGGCGGCGTGCCGTCTCTGTATGGTTGAAATTGAGAGCGGCAAGGACAACTGGCAGTTAGTTACTGCCTGTAATTATCCCATCCGCCGGGATTCGGTTGTAAGGGTCAATAGCGAGAAAGCCGTCCGCTCCCGGCAGGGAGTAATGAAGCTCCTTCTTGCCCGCTCTCCCGAAAGTTCTGAATTAAAACAACTGGCAGCCCGGATGGGGGTTGAAAAAACCCCCTTCCCTAAAGTCACCGAAAGCCAGAGAAACTGTATCCTTTGCAGTCTCTGCATAAGCGTTTGCAGCGAAGTAATAGGCTGTTCCGCTATCGGATTCGCAGGACGGGGGGTTGATAAGGTTGTTACAACACCTTTCCGCCTCGCCTCTGAGGATTGCATCGCCTGCGGGGCTTGTGCGGCGGTCTGCCCGGTGGGAACTATCCAGGTACGGATACATGCCGAGGTGAGTGAGGCGGAAATCTCACCCTTTAAATCGAGGGTGAAGTTACTTCGGTGTGCAGAATGCGGAAAAACCATGGTAACGGAGCCGGTCACCAAACAGATGCTTAATAAGGTGGATTTCAACTGGCAGGAGTACAGGGAACGGGTGCGGCTTTGCCCCGAGTGTAAACGGAAAAAGACGGCTATCGCTTTGGGGCTTATTCCAATAAAGAGTTCCTAAGCTTAGGTTATAATCGAAGCGCGGTTACAGGGATTGATTATGATAAAGATTTTGAATGAATAAGGAGAGAAAAGATGTCCAAGATTATTGCCACGGCAGCCATCCGAGGAGCACATCAGCTTGTAAAACAGGCGGACGAGGCTCTGCAAAAAGCATTGGCTGAAAAAGGTAAAGATACTCCGGCAGCGTATCCGAATACTGCCTATTACCTGCCTATCATGATGCTGTTTCTGGGACAGAAGGTCACCAGACTGGGCGACCTTGAAGAATCGCTTCAGGAAGCGAAAAGGCTCCTTAAACCAATACCAACGGAGGAGTTATGGCTTCCCTATCTCGGGGACACTCTGGACTCCGGGGTTGCGACTCTTTTGGCTGAAGAGACAATAGAAGTATTGAAATATGTGACCGGACCCAATCCGATTGAAGGGATATGGCTTGGCTTTACCGGCGACAACATCTTAAGGATGCAGGGAATAAAACTGGTTGACGGGAGAATGCCTGGGTTCGCGGCGATTGTCGGTCGAACCGATACCAATGAACAGGCGGTAAAATTACTCCGCGGACTCCAGGAGAGAAATATCCTTGTTTTCATAGCCGGGCACACCAACGGGGTATCCATCGCGGAACAGGTGGCAGAAGCGGGAATCGAAATGAACTGGGATACTTTTCTTGTGCCCTACGGCAAGGAGATAACCTCTGCTGTCCATTCTCTTAATTTTGCGGCCCGTTCTGCCATGACTTTCGGCGGGATTGAACCGGGAAATTATAAAGCGGCCCGTGATATCCTGATATACAATAAAGACCGGGTGCATGCCTTCGTTATGGCCCTCGGATCCGACGACGGGATAAATCATGATCAGCTTATAACCGATGAAAAGTACGCCACTGCTGCAGGCGCCATCAACTTCGGTTTCCCCGTTATTGCCGATGTAAATCTTCCCCAGATACTTCCGACCGGAATCTGTACCTATGAGCACGTTGTATCCGGCATAAAGCTGGATGAAATAATAAGCCGTGCCGTTGAGTTGCGGGGCTTAACGATTAAAATCGAAAAAATCAATATTCCTGTTCCCTATGGCGCCGGGTTCGAGGGCGAGCGTGTCAGAAAAGAAAATATGCATGTCCAGTTCGGAGGAAAGTATACTGATGCCTTTGAACTTCTTAGAATGAAGCCCATGGACCAGGTGGAGGACGGTAAGCTTGAGGTTATTGGACCCGAAATTGATACGATGAAGGAAGGGGAGGCATACCCTCTTGGCATCGTGGTGGAGGTTTCCGGCCGTAATTTTCAGGAAGATTTCGAAAGTGTTCTTGAAAGGCGAATTCACGAGTTTATTTCCTGCGCCAACGGTATTTTTCACATGGGGCAGCGCTCAATAATATGGGTTAGAATAAGCAAGGAAGCGTACCAGAAAGGCTTCAAGATAAAAGATTTTGGTGAAATTCTTCTGGCCCGGATGCACGAGGAATTTTCCAGCATTGTCGATAGGGTGCAGGTTAGAATCTACACCGACGGGGATAAGGTCGCCGAACTGCTCGAGACGGCGAAAGAAGTGTACAGTCTCCGGGATGATAAAATCGGAAACATGACTGACGAGGATGTGGAAGAATACTACTCCTGCACCCTCTGCCAGTCTTACGCTCCGAACCATGTCTGCATTGTAACGCCCCAGCGTCTGGGATTATGTGGCGCCTACACCTGGCTTGACTGCAAGGCTTCCTACCAGATCGACGCTCATGGTCCCAATGAACCGGTTAAGAAGGGAGAGTGCATTGAGCCTGTCAAAGGGCAGTGGAAGAACATCAACGATTATATCGCCGTTAAATCCAACGGCAATCTGCAGAAGTTCAATGCCTATTCCATCATGGAAGAACCCATGACTTCCTGCGGCTGTTTCGAATGTATCGCGGCCATCGTACCGGAGGCCAATGGGATTATGATCGTGGACCGGGATTACACCGGTATGACGCCCATTGGGATGACATTTTCCACCCTGGCGGGCCAGGTTGGCGGCGGCGTGCAGATGCCCGGTTTTACAGGCATCGGGAAAATGTACATAAGCAGTCCGAAATTCATTTCAGGTGAAGGCGGCCAGAGGCGGATTGTCTGGATGACTAAGCAGCTTAAGGAGGAAGTCTCTGAGAGATTGAAGGCAACCCTCGAAAAACTCGGTACGGCGGATGTCTTTGATAAAATCGCTACTGAGGAAAATGCGGAAGATCCGGGAAAACTGGTGGAGTATCTTACCCAGGTCGGACATCCCGCCCTTGAGATGGAGGCCCTGTTTTAATAATAAGGACCGTAGAATTTTTGTACGGATAGATAACAACGTGAACAGAATATAAAATCAGGAGGATTCTATGGCTTTAACCGGTATGCAGATTTACAAAAACCTGCCTAAGACGAACTGCAAGGACTGCGGTTTTCCAACGTGCATGGCCTTTGCTATGCAGGTGGCGGCAAAACAGAAGGCTCTTACCGACTGTCCGCATCTTTCGGCGGAGGCGAGCGCCGCGCTGTCGGAAGCATCCGCACCTCCCATGAAACTGGTATCAATCGGCTCCGGTGATAACAAGTTCGAGGTCGGCCAGGAAACCGTTATGTTCAGACATGAGGAAAAATTTCACCGCCAGAGTGGAATTGCAGTGCGTATTCCGGCCTCCCTCTCCGACCAGGAAGCCCTCGCAAAAATTGAACGCATCAATGGCAGCTCTTTTATCAGGGTCGGCACTACCCTAAAAGTGAAACTGTGCGCCTTAGAGATTGAAGGAGTGGCGGAGCCTGCCGCCCGGGCGAAGATGGCGGCTGAAAAATGCCGCCTCCCATTAATCCTTATGGGTAAAAATCCTTCAGGGATGAAGTCCGCCGCCGCGGCCGTACAGTCGAAAAAACCCCTTATCTATTGCGCCGATGTTTCCAACATAAACGAGTTCAGCGATATTGCCGGATCAATGAAGCTTCCCCTGGCAATACGAAGTAATGAGCTTGAAGAACTGGTTACCCTGGTTCAAAAGGCAAAGGAAAAAGGGGTTGAAGAAATAGTCCTCGCCTTCGACACCAGAAACCTGGGTGATACCATAAGGAGTCTGACAATCGTGCGGCGGGCCGCCTTGAAAAAAGGATTCAGGGGTTTAGGTTATCCTTCGATGGTAGAAATCACGGCCGAATCCGCGGAACTTGAAACAGTCTGGGCCGCCCAGTGCGCTGCAAAATACGGCGCCATCGTACTAATAAACGGCATCGAACCCTGGGAATTATTACCTGTTATGACGATGGTACAGGATGTCTATACCGACCCGCAGGTGCCTAACACAGTAGAGGCCAAGCTGTATGAAATCGGGAGTCCCAATGAAAATTCACCGGTTCTCTATACAACCAATTTCTCCCTTACCTATTTCAGTGTAGCCGGCGAGGTGGAACGGAGCAAAATACCGGCTTACATCTGTGTCGTCGATACCGAAGGTTTGGGTGTTCTCAATGCGTATGCGGGCGATAAGATATCGGCGGAGAAAGTTGTAAAGACAATCCAGGCGCAAAAGGCGGCGGAGAAAGTGAAACACCGCAAACTTATTATCCCCGGACTTATACCCATGTTCAGGGCGGAGATTGAAGATACCTCCGAGTGGAAAGAAGTTATCATCGGGCCGGAGACATCCCGTGAAATTCCGGCTTTTTTAACAAGCATTTGGAAATAAACTATGCCCTATTGTACGGTTACCTTTCGCCCCTATAATAAAAGCATAAAAGTGGAACGGGGTGAAACTCTGCTCAAGGCCGCCTCGAAAGCCCACATCACGTTGAATAATTTGTGCGGCGGTGACGGTATCTGCGGCCGATGCAAAATGATGGTGCGAAAAGGTGAGGTTTCCGGGGAGGTTTCCGCCAAACTGACGAGGGAGGAAATACGGAACGGCTATGTCCTGGCTTGCATGACGTATATCCAGTCGAACCTGGAAGTCGAAATCCCTGAGATAACACGGGCGCGTGAAAAAATAATCAGTGAGGAGGATGCTGAACGGTTCCGGGATTTCGACCGGCTTCTACCCAGTGTTAAGGAGTATGTTCCGGCGCCGCTGGTGACCAAGGTTTATCTGGAACTTGATAAACCGACCCTTTTAAACAATGCCGCCGATCACCAGCGGGTGTGCGAAGCCATCCGCAAAAAGCTCGACGTAAGTTCGATGCAGTTGGGCTTAAAGATTATGAAAACATTGCCTGCCATCTTAAGGGAAGCGGATTTCAAGGTGACCGCGACCGTCGGTTTACGGAGAGAAATAGCCGAGGTTATGGATGTGGTCGGCGGCGATACATCCGGCCGAAATTACATGGTTGTCATTGATATTGGAACTACAACCATTGTGGCTCACCTGGTAGATGCGAATCGCGCCGAAACCGTTGATGCCAAAGCGTGTTACAATTCTCAAGGGATATACGGCCGGGAGGTAACCGCCCGGATCATGGCGGCGGAGAGGAAAGGGGTCGATGAGCTTCAAAAGATTCTTGTTGAAGATATTAATCAGCTTATAGGCGGGCTTGCAAGTAATTGCAAGATCAGTTTGAAGGATATTACCGCGGTGGTTTGTGCGGGTAATACCGCCATCGGGCACTTCCTCCTGGGGCTGCCGTCACATAACATCCGCAGATCCCCCTACGTTCCGACCTCGGTGGAACCGCCTCCATTGAGGGCGGTGGAAGTCGGTATACAGATAAGCCCCAGGGGGTTACTCTACAGCCTTCCCGGTATCAGCGGATGGGTAGGCAGTGACCTCACGGCCGGGATACTGGCGACTAATATGCACAAGAAATCGGAAGTGTGCCTCCTTATGGATATAGGCACCAACGGTGAAATAATAGTCGGTAACAAGGACTGGCTGGTGGCCTGTTCGGCTTCGGCCGGCCCGGCTTTGGAAGGCGCCAGCGAAGAATGCGGGATGCGGGCGGAGCGGGGAGCCATTGAACGTGTTTGGATGGAAAACAATAAGGTTCTCTACAAAACTATCGGAAACGGAGAACCGATCGGGATTTGCGGTTCCGGCATAATAGACCTGGTAAGTACCCTGTTCGAAGAAGGAATAATTGACCGTTCTGGAAAATACTTGAGGGATTACGAGTATCTCACCCCAGAGGCTAACTCGATAAAAAAATATATCCTGGTCGATAAAGACGAGCGAAACGGAAAAAAGTCCATCTATTTTTCGGAATCGGATATCGAGCACGTCATAAATGCCAAGGCTGCCATCTATGCGGCGATGAAGATAATCCTCAGTCGTCTTGACCTTTCCTTCCACGACATCGAGCATTTCTACATAGCCGGGGCTTTTGGAAATTTTCTCAATATTGAGAATGCAATCACCATCGGGCTGATCCCTGATATTCCGAGAGAACGGATTGAGTTCGTCGGGAACACCTCGATAAAGGGAGCTAAACTTGCCGCCCTTTATCAGGAGGCCTTCCAGGAACTTGGGGAGATACGATCGACGACGACCTACTATGACCTTATGGGGGCCGAAGATTATATTGAAGAGTTCAAGAAGGCCCTCTTCCTTCCACACACGGATATAGAACTTTTTCCGACCATGAAAAGGGGGAGGTGACTGTGGGAAGAAGCATTGCCGTGGCAGGAAAAGGCGGTACAGGTAAATCCACCATCGCCGCTCTTTTGATACTGGCCTTGAAAGAGCGCGGTCTGGGGCCGGTACTGGCGATAGACTCCGACCCTGATTCCAGTTTATGTACGCTCCTGGGCGTCAACCAGGAACAGACGCTGGGGGATCTTAGGGAAGAGGTTCATGAAAAGATAAAAAATTTCCCCCCCGGAATGACAAAGGCAAATTATGTCGAAGCCGGCCTGCACCAGGTTATCGTCGAGGCGGAAGGTTTTGACCTGATAACCATGGGCCGCGGCGAGGGCTCCGGTTGTTACTGCTATCTCAA
>JBFMGN010000106.1:0-8151 GCA_040752435.1 Spirochaetota bacterium | reverse complement strand
TCAGGCCTATCAATACACAACAACACGCGTGCGGCCGGTGTCGTGGTTGCGATCGTTCCGATGTTTTTAATTTACCCCTTGTTACAGCGCTACTTTATCAAAGGAATTTTCCTCGGCAGTGTTAAGGGATGATCATTCGCCCGATGCTTAAAACATGTTTTTTCGCATCGCTTCGATAATAATAGGGTTGAGATCCGTCCATTTATCGATGGAATAATCGTAGCTCCCTTCAGTGTGATAAGACCAGTCTCGACAGAAACGGATTGTTAACCAGCCGAATGCCTTAGCTGTTTGAAGATAAGCCGCATTATCATCGATGTACATACAATAAGGATTTTTTTCCGGTATTCGCTTGAGAAATTCTCTATATATTGCAGGATTGGGTTTTCGCATACCCACATCGCCGCTTATTACGATGTTGCGGAAAAGTTTATTGATGCCGTAATGACTTCGTAAAATTTCTGACCATTCGGACGCGTCATTTGAAATAATACCGAGGTTAAAATGATAAGTACGTGCATACTTTTCAGCAGACTGCAAGGCCTCATGATCGACTCTCAAACGGCTTAACAGGTACTCCCTATCCCGGTTCTCCAGTTGGAAGTTCCTCCAGAATTCGGTAGTTGTGATGCTGCCAACCCGAAGTTTTGCGTACAAGTCCTCAACAAGTTCCCGCTTATAAGAACAACCAAGGGTGTTCAGGTAAGGAATGAGACAGGCACTGATGTCATCGGGGTCTTTAAAAATTACCCCCATCATATCAAAGACAAGCCACTTATCCATTGAATTTTAATAGAAAATAATTGATTAATAGTTGTTATTATGATACTTTCAATCACTATTGTCAATCTATGAATCGCTATTATGAACTTTTTCCAAAAGTCAGCCCCTTAAATAGAAAGCATACGTTTTGCCTGGAACCGCAGCCTGCCGCCGATGTTTTTAAAGGCGTCAGGCGATTTGGCATTTCCATCATAAGTGCAGCCACATTAGATCATCATGTTGAAAAAAAAGTTGAAGCGGATTCAACGGGAAAGGTTTTCTTTGAATTTTCCGCCCCGGTTGCAGGCGAATACTGTATCGCTCTTTACAGAGCGGAAAACGAAACCGATAAGGAGCCTGTTTTTCTTACAGGTTTTTTTTCGCTGCCGGATAACCTTTTAAAGCTTATTCCGTTCAAAGGTGACTGGCATATCCATACGAATTATTCCGACGGCACCGAATCTCCCGTATGCATGGCAGCCAAGGCCCGTATGGCGGGTCTGGATTATGCGGCCATAACCGATCATAACTGTTTCAAGGCCTCCATTGAAGCGTTTGAAGAAGCGCAAAAATACAATATCGATCTTCTGCTCTTTACGGGAGAAGAGGTAACGTACAAAAACGGGTACGGTCATGTTATCTCCATAAATGCGAAAAAAGGAATATGTGAGGATATCCTGCCCCGGGAAATATGGAGTGATATACCGGACGCCGCGCTTGATGAAATTGTCGACGATTTTTGTTCAGGCTTTTTACCCCAGGTAGAAAAACTCAAGAAAGTTCCCGGTCTTGATATGAAAAAGTATGCTTACTTACATGGCATTATTAAAAAGATTCATGAACTAGGCGGGCTGGCAGTCCTTGCCCATCCTTTCTGGAAACAATCCGGCGTATTGAATTTGACACGGCCATGCTACGAACAAATGTTATATAACGGCGCAGTTGACGCAATCGAACTTTTCGGCGATGTCAATATCGAAGAAAATATCTGTTCTTTTGCGCGTCTTCAGACTGCTTTGACTACCCTATATGCCGGCCCTAACTTCTCGCCCTCGAAGGGGGCTACCCGATATGCCGGCCCTAGCTTCTCGCCCTCGAAGGGGGCTACCCGATATGCCGGCCCTAGCTTCTCGCCCTCGAAGGGGGCTACGGAATCAGGATACCCTGTGGTCGGCAATTCCGATGCGCATAGAGGCGATAATCATACATTGGGCAGAACGTGGACCGTGGCTTTCGCCGAAAAACTTGACAGAGCCGCCATCATTGATGCCGTTCTTAACCAAAGAACCGCAGCCTGCACAACCGCCGCCTCGGGTGAAGTAATTATTGCCGGACCGTTTCACTTTGTAGAATATGCTTATTTCCTGCAGAGGGAATTTTTCCCGTTTCATGATGAGATCTGCAAAGCGTTAGGGAAGCATTACCTCAACGTTTTAAGAGGTGGCTTGGAAAGCGGGGATAAGAAGAATGCATTATTGAGAAGCCTGCGGGACTATTACAAGAAATGTTTTTTGACAAACTATTCTGATTTTTCTTTACAAAATATCTCCAAGGAGTTTTGAAATTTTGACGGGGTTACCGGTTTGAATGCTCCGGTAGGCTGCCACTCCTACAAGGATGGAATAAGCACCGTCGATATGGTCAGCCTTTCGACGAAGGGGATCTTCCGGCGGATACGGATCAAAGATATCCCGCAGGAGAATAGGGTCCCCGCCGCCATGCCCGCCTTCACCAACCCAAGGAGCAATAGTCATCGGTCCACAAAATTCGGGGATAAGGGTAATTGAGGTTGCATCAATTTCAAGCTCACCGGGTATGGTGTCATCGCCGCTTATGTAGGTGTTTTCACAGGTACGGTGTTCCAGCCTGCCGGAAGTGCCGTTAAATGTAATGCTGTATCCCTCAACCGGTGAATAGGCATGGAGGATATAACTCAGCAAGGCACCCTTTTTATACCGGACGTTTACCGTCATCGTATCCCATATATCAATTTCTTCCGAGAAAACGCAACTATCACGAAAATACCCGTCATATTTTTCATTATCACGATATAGACTTTTCAAGTCCCCCTGCCCGAGGTCAATATAGAAATTACATTTCCCTTTTGATGGGCAGTCACAGCATCGTTCGCTTCTAGGCTTAAGGCCCAGCCGCTCGGCTCTTTCCGGTGTGTAGTACCGTTTGGTACCGAAACAAAAGACCTCCTCCGGCCGGTCGCCGATCCACCAGTTGACCAGATCAAAGTGGTGGGTGGCCTTGTGGACCAGAAGCGAACCTGAATTGTCCAGCTTCCTGTGCCATCTTCTGAAATAATCAGCCCCGTGGCATGTATCGAGGAACCACGTAAAATCAATGCTCAACACTTCACCTATTTGCCCCGATTGTATGATTTCTTTTACCTGGCTCCTGGGAGGAGAATAACGGTAATTAAATGTAACCCGGCAATTTCTGCCCGTTTTTTTTACCGTAGTAAGGATATCCCGGCATTTGGATTCATTCACTGTCAACGGTTTTTCCGTAATTACATCACACCCCGACTCCATGGCACGGATTATATAAGCGTCATGAGTACAATCAGGACCGGTGGTAACAATAACTGTATCCGGTTTAAGTTCAACGATCATCCGGTCGAAATGTTCATCTGAATATGCCGCAACAGAAATGCCGGTTAAGTCGGTAATTTTTTTATGGTAGAATTCAAGACGGCCTTTGTTCTTATCGCATAGTCCGACTATTTCTCCATACAAATTATACTCATTAATTATAGCATTCATATACATGAATGACCGGCTGCCTGTGCCTACGATGGCATATCGTTTTTTATTCATGAATTTACTTCTCCCTTTACAATTTTTTTATTTGCATTCGGTATTTTATATTATCCGCTCATGCTGAATCCCGGATGATTAATTCGGTCGGCAGGATACGCGACCAGCCTTCTTTTGGAGGGGTCTCGCCCCTGATTTTCCTGAGCAGAATTTCGGCGCTGGCAATGCCTAGTTTATAATTAGGCTGGGCAACCGTGGTCAGCCTCGGCCAGCTTAATGCGGCGGCCCACCTGTTATCGAAACCTATAACGGACAGTTCCAGGGGGATTTTTATGCTGAGGTCGTGAAGTTTACTCATAAATTTCATTGCCACTTCATCGGAATATGCCTGGACGGCGTCAGGCCGCTCTTTCATTTGCAGATAACGGGATAAACCCGGGGCAGGGTCGAATTGTCCGATCTCCGCCTGTTCAATTCGCAAAAAAATCGGTTTTTGTTTCAATTCTTCCATTGCTTGTCTATAACCGGCGGTCCTGGTGTCATTAACACGCGGGCCTAAGTATGCAATGCGCTTTTTTCCCTTTTCTGCCAGGTACATAACGGCCGAATAAATGCCATAGGTACGGTCTATCCTGACAGTATCGACCTGGGCGGAGGTATCGAATACGATATAAGGTATATTATTACCGTTAAGATATCGCACCCAGGGTATAATTTCATTGTCAGGAAATGCCAGGAGAGCCAGGGCAGCCGGGTGCCGGTAATCTATTTCGTGAATTAATTCTCGATCATAATATTTTTCCTTAACGGATTCATCCTGGTGATTCAGGAATAGCATTGAAACCGAATAGCCGGCTTCTCGCATGGCCTGTTCGAGTCCGGCAAGTTTAGCAATGTGTAGTTCATCCAAAGATCCGGTTACAACGATAATCTCGAAGCTTTTTTGCATTCGCAAGCTTTTTGCAATTCTGTTGGGACGATACATTAGCTTTTCGGCCACGGTGAGTATTTTCACCTTTTTTTGGGGATTTACATACCCGGAATCGTTAAGAGCCCTGCTTACGGTTCGAATCGAAACATGGGTTGCTTCTGCAATCTCTTTTAATGTCGCCATTGATATATTTCCACTTTATAGCGATGTGCCAACGTTAGCACATCGCTAACCATACCATAATTACTTTAGAATGTCAAGAAAAGAAAAAATTGTCAATTGACATTCTCCCCGTGAACTGTTAAGTATTTATAATATATATCCCCCATCGCGGCTTTACCGCGATGGACTTTATAATAACGGGGTTAAGGACTTTGTAGTTGGAGAATAAAGAGAGGATGTCACTTGTACGGGATTTCAAGAATTTTGAGACACGCCAGGTCAATAAACTCTTTCATACAGTGGAAATAGTTCAAGCAATCGTAAAAAAAGGTGTTTTAAACATCCGCAGGAACTTAAGAACCACTATCACTTTAATGGTTATTCCGCCCACAGGCAAAGAAACTATCCGTTTACGTGTTTCATGGGGGTTGTTTCTTTTTCTAGGTTTTATTATTTTGCTGGCAATCATCGGCTGTTTTTACATGGTTTTCCACGGAAAGGAACAGGCTTCGTATTACGAGGCGGCGGAGAAAAAACTATCCGCTGCCAGGGCTTCCCTGGAGAGGCTTGAAGATGAAATGTCGAATGTAAGGTATCTGGCTTACCGGTTTAAGGACATGGTCCATAATCTGAAAAATGAAAAATCTTATGTAACTTCATTCATAGACCAAACCTCCATTAATACCGAAGATTTTGATTCTTCAATAAACAACCAGCTCTCAATGATTAAATCTCTCAGTGCATCGTTGGAAAGCTCCAACGGTGATTTGGATAAAGTCGCCGATTCTTTCAGAAAAATTCGGGATTTTTTGAAGGATCTTCCCTCTATGTGGCCTGTGAAAAACGGGCTCGGAAGGATAACATTTCAATTTGGACCCAATCTCCATCCTATTTATAAATCGTGGTATCTTCACAAAGGCACCGATTTCGGATATCGGAAAGGTGTCCCTCTGGTGGCTGCCGGCAACGGGGTCGTTGCTTCGGTTACCTATGAACCCCTCAACTATGGTAACTGTATTATTTTGAAACATAAATACGGATACTACACCCGTTATGCCCACCTTGGAAGTGTGGCTGTAAAGACGGGTGATACCGTAACACAGGGACAGGTTATCGGTACTATGGGGGATACGGGTCTTATCGACGCTCCCCACCTGCATTTTGAAGTCCTAATCGGTTCCCAGGTAATCGATCCCGAGTCCTTGCTGTTAAAGATTAATAACAACGATCTTCTGGCTGACTGACGCTCATTTCCTGCCAGTCTTCGCCTTTCGGATAAGCTCCAGGGTATACCTTACTTTTTCTTCAATACCATGCCAATCTTTTTTGACGATCAATTCCTTCGTCAACAGTTTTGAACCTATACCCATGCATACGACTCCGGCATTAATCCAGGCGCTAATCGATTCTTCCGTAGGTTCGACCCCTCCGGTGGGCATCATCTTCACCCATGGACACGGAGCGAGTATTGATTTGACGAACTTCGGCCCTCCCACCTCTTCGCCGGGAAAGATTTTTACAATGTCTACACCGTATTCTTCTGCCAGGGATATTTCGCTGGCGGTTCCGCAGCCTGGGGAATACGGGATATGCCGCCGGTTGCAGATCTTAGCGATTTCCGGGTTAAAAAGCGGACCGACGATAAAATTTGCGCCGCTATTTATAAAGAGGGCTGCAGTATACGGGTCTACAATAGAACCGGCGCCAAGAATCAGGGATGGATCCCTCTCCTGAAAATAGTGAACGAGCTCACCGAACACCTGGAAGGCAAAATCACCTCTGTTGGTAAACTCCACCACTTTTGCTCCGCCCCTCGAACAGGCGGCAACAACCTCTTTGGCCGTCTCAATATCCTTGTGATAAAAAACAGGGATTAGCGCTATCTCTTCCATACGGGAAAGTACTTGAAGTTTTCCAAACTGAGCCATCCGGTCCTCCTGTCAAAAACCAATAATTAATTTTATATTCGCCTCATTATTCGGATTTTTTTAACTAGTTTCAAGTGGATGTCTAAACAACAATATGCATTGGCGGGAGAAGTGTCAGCAGGAATCGGTGCGAGGGAGCCCCGACTGCTTGCTACTCCGTGGCCGACAATTCCCTAAGTCCCCCCGCTATGATAATGTTCTAGGGCGCCTGGCGACTCTCAATATGTGTTTGGTGCGGACCGATTTGCTCTCCTAGGTACGCCAAATGAGCCCCATCAGATCTGCTTTAGTCAGGCGAAAACGCAGCACCTCTTAAGTACTTCGCAAGCGACTTGCGAACGTCATGCTCGTCGTTGTTCGCAACACTTGAAGCACGCGAACAGCTCACACAGTAATTCTAGGCTCTGACCGCATAGTTGCTAACTGAACACAGCTCTGCTATGGCTCGCTCCATCCTTCCCGTCTTCATATCTTTGTCCGTAGTTGGAGATAAGCCAGCAGAACCGACGAAACTACCATCGGAATTGGCGCCACTTTGTGAATGGCCAGCAAGACAACATTCACCGGCTTTTCGAGACTTAAGAAAGCGCCTGAGACAAACAGCGAGAGCAAGAACAATCCAATGATAACGATCAAGCCAGCCACGGGAGCCCCGATTCGGACATTTTTCAGCAGAGTCCACACAACCATAACTGTAAGGACCGCAGATGAAAGAGCCATCAACTTGTGAATGCTGAATGCTATGGTATTCAACGGTCTCCCCAAGGCGCTCACGATGATGCCGGAGATGACGGTTAATACCAGGAGCATTCCCGTGACCGCTATCCTGATTCCAAGAACGTTCATTACATCCTCCTATCCGAACAATTTCTATTGATAGTCGTTCCGTGAACGACCTTATCCCACGTTGTCTTTACCGTTATGAATCGTACCCAGCCCATCCCAGAGAGTCCGCCGAGATGGTCCGCGCCGTGACGCTGAACAGCTCTGATCTCTTCATGGATCTGCCTGTACGCTTTTTTCTGCGCCGCGCGAATCGCAACAGGCTCAGGAACCTTTTCGCCCTCTATCTCTCGCTCAACCAGGGCACTGATTGTGACATCCTCCAGCAGTATGAGCTTCCGGCCTTTACGAAAGGAGTTCAGTTGAGGCTGTTCGGCGACGGCGCGAGCCAGGCAGGCGATGACGAAGGCGGTCAGCGAAAGCGTTTCCCCGGTTCGCTGCCGATGCTCCCGCATGAGACGTCGAGGTTCCGTGATGTCGACTTCGGTGATCCCATGGATTGTGTTTCGCTCGTTGTTGACGGCTGCAGTTACAGCCACCATCCGCCTGTTCACGGTAAAAGGTATAGCCCTGTATCCCACCTTCATTCTTTCTGCTCCTTGCTCGGTTTTCTATGGAGTTAGTACCCAAAGGAGAACGAAAAGTTACGGTTAATCAGATATTTTTTAAGATTGTCTCGAGCGTTTTTCGGGCCTTGAAGTCCAGGAGAGGGAAAGAAGCGATGATATCGTCCTCCGAGTTAATCTTTCGGTTGAGCTGTTGAGCGACCATTCGGTTATACTCACTCCGGTTGGTTCGAACCGCGAGTTTCCTTGCC
>JBFMGN010000105.1:0-8185 GCA_040752435.1 Spirochaetota bacterium | reverse complement strand
TCACATCATATTCAACTGAATCCAGATAGTACTCTTTTATCATACCAACATTTTTAAATGATATTTTTCTTCTTGGCAGGGCAACATATACAGTCGAGAAACTAATTATCCCAAGTCCCCCTATTTGAATCAACATAAGAATCAGTATTTTTCCGATAGGACTGAATTGAGCGGTATTAACAGTTGTTAAACCTGTTACACAGACGGCGGAAACTGAAGTAAACAAGGCATCGATATAATTTAATCTTTCGTTTCCATTCCATACCAAAGGCAGGTATAATAAACCAGAACCGATTAATATCAAAACTATGAAAAATGCAAAGAGGATAACTTTGTCTGTAGCGATTACTTGAATCATAGGAAGCATAAAAAAAGCCTGGCGATGTCCTACTCTCCCACCCCATTACAGGGCAGTACCATCGGCGACAAGAGGGCTTAACTTCCGTGTTCGGAATGGGAACGGGTGTTACCCCTCCGCTATTCAACACCAGGCATCTTATTTCTTTTCATTAAGGTCATTAAGGGATAAATGATAATATGGTCAAGCCTCACGGCGAATTAGTACTGGTCAGCTAAATCCCTTACGGAACGTATACTGCCAGCCTATCAACCAGATCTTCTCTCTGGCACCTTCAGGACGCTTCTAGCGTCTGGGATGTCTCATCTTGAGGGGGGCTTCCCACTTAGATGCTTTCAGCGGTTATCCCCTCCGAACATGGCTACCCAGCACTTACTCCTGGCGGAATAACTGGTACACCAGAGGTTCGTCCGCTCCGGTCCTCTCGTACTAAGAGCAGCTCCTCGCAAACATCCAACGCCTGTGGCAGATAGGGACCGAACTGTCTCGCGACGTTCTGAACCCAGCTCACGTACCGCTTTAATTGGCGAACAGCCAAACCCTTGGGACCTGCTCCAGCCCCAGGATGCGATGAGCCGACATCGAGGTGCCAAACCCTCCCGTCGATGTGAACTCTTGGGGAGGATAAGCCTGTTATCCCCGGAGTACCTTTTGTCCGTTAAGTGACGGCGCTTCCACTCGCTACCGCCAGATCACTAAGACCTACTTTCGTACCTGCTCGACTTGTCTGTCTCGCAGTCAAGCAACCTTGTGCCTTTACACTTAATCGCTGATTTCCAACCAGCGTAAGGTTACCTTCGCGCACCTCCGTTACTCTTTTGGAGGCGACCGCCCCAGTCAAACCGCCCACCTGACATTGTCCGCTCCCTGGCTTCACAGACAGCGTTAGAAACCTAACCTAACAAGGGTGGTATTTCACTGTCCGACTCCGCACAGCCTGACGGCCATGCCTCTCAGTCTCCCACCTATCCTACACATGCCACATCAAGTTCCAATGCCAAGCTGCAGTAAAGGTTCACGGGGTCTTTCCGTCTAACCACAGGTAACCGGCATCTTCACCGGTACTTTAATTTCACCGGGCCTCGCGTTGAGACAGCGCCCAAGTCGTTACACCATTCGTGCGGGTCGGAACTTACCCGACAAGGAATTTCGCTACCTTAGGACCGTTATAGTTACGGCCGCCGTTTACTGGGGCTTCAATTCGCTGCTTCGCCTTTACGGCTAACACCTCCTCTTAACCTTCCAGCACCGGGCAGGTGTCAGTCCCTATACGTCTCGTCACCGATTCGCAGAGACCTGTGTTTTTGATAAACAGTCGCTTGGGCCTCTTCGCTGCAACCTCCTCTAAACTTTTACATCTACAGAAGGCCACACTTCTCCCTAAGTTACGTGTGTATTTTGCCGAGTTCCTTAACGCGAGTTCTCCCGAGCGCCTTAGAATTCTCATCCCGCCTACCTGTGTCGGTTTGCGGTACGGCCCCTCCTAGCCTTCCCTTAGAGATTATTTCTTGGCACCATGACTTAACCCGCTTCGCTTTGCCGTAGCTCCACTCGCCTTAACGGCTCACCTTAAGCAGGGGATTTCCCACCTGCTCATCATAAGCTCGCCGCTTAGACCGGGTATACCAACACCCGGCCGGGCCTCGCCTCATGCGTCATCCCTTCGAAACTAAGAGAGGTACGGGAATATTAACCCGTTTCCCATCGACTACGCTTTTCAGCCTCGCCTTAGGGGCCGACTAACCCTTGGGAAGATTACCTTAACCCTGGAATCCTTAGGCTTTCGGCGGACAGGGATCTCACCTGTCTTTTCGTTACTCATGCCTGCATTCTCCCTTCCGTCCCCTCCAGTACGCTTCCCAGCGTACCTTCTTCAGTCCACGGAATGCTCCTCTACCACCATGATCACTCATGATCCGCAGCTTCGGTACTCTGCTTAGCCCCGTTACATTATCGGCGCATGATTACTCGACCAGTGAGCTGTTACGCACTCTTTCAAGGTATGGCTGCTTCTAAGCCAACCTCCTGGCTGTCTTCGCAATCATACTTCCTTTTCCACTTAGCACAGTTTCGAGACCTTAGCCAACGGTCTGGGCTGTTCCCCTCTCGACCACGAACCTTATCGCCCGTAGTCTGACTCCCATATATTTTGTTACGGCATTCGGAGTTTGGTTGAGTGTGGTACCCGGTGAAGGGCCCTAGCCCATCCAGTGCTCTACCTCCGTAACAGTCCCTATAAGGCTAGCCCTAAAGCTATTTCGAGGAGTACCAGCTATCTCCGGGTTTGATTAGCCTTTCACTCCTATCCACACCTCATCGCTGCCTTTTTCAACAGACTAACGTTCGGCCCTCCACTCAGTTTTACCTGAGCTTCAGCCTGGACATGGATAGATCACCCGGCTTCGGGTCTACTGCATGCAACTTAAGCCGCCCTCATTAAGACTCGGTTTCCCTCCGGCTCCGTGACTCCTATCACTTAACCTCGCTGCATACAGTAACTCGCAGGCTCATTCTACAAAAGGCACGCCATCACCAGAATTACTTCCGGCTCTGACTGCTTGCAGGTCTACGGTTTCAGGTTCTATTTCACTCCCCTCCCGGGGTTCTTTTCACCGTTCCCTCACGGTACTATGCACTATCGGTAGCTATATCGTATTTAGCCTTGGAAGGTGGTCCTCCCAGCTTCCAGCAGGGTTTCTCGTGCCCCGCCGTACTCAGGTTTCATACCAGCGTAGTCCTCGCTATTTCAGATACGGGACTTTCACCCTCTCCGGTAGCCCTTCCCAGTGGCTTTCTCCTATAGTAAGGTTTTCTCTTAAACTACGCCGACCGTCTTATACCAGCCGTCGGTATGACCCTCCAACCCCACAACGGCAACGGTATAAGCCTTTAACACCGTTATGGTTTGGGCTCTTCCCACTTCGCTCGCCGCTACTACGGGAATCTCTTACCTTGATTTCTTCTCCTCCAGGTACTGAGATGGTTCAGTTCCCTGGGTCTCCCCCCATAAAGCTATCTATTCACTCTATGGTGACCGGTATTCTAACCCGTCAGGTTACCCCATTCGGCTATCTGCGGATCTTAAGATGTTTGCTCCTCCCCGCAGCTTTTCGCAGCTTACCACGGCCTTCTTCGTCGTATAGCTCCAAGGCATCCTCCGTAGACCCTTATTCGCTTGACCATATTATCTTTTACCCCTTCCCTATGCCTGTCAAAGAACTAACGCAATTATTGGCGCTTTGACATAATTGTCGTTTTATTTATTATACCATGTTTTCACATGGTCTATTTACGCTCCTGGAGGTATGGGGACTTGAACCCCAGACCTATGACTTGCAAAGCCACCGCTCTAGCCAACTGAGCTACACCCCCATACACTCTTATAAAGACCGCTGGATGTTTTATACACCCCGACCGACTTTTTAATAAAAAGGGAAAGGAGAAGGATGTTGTTTAAGCTTAAAGGAAATGCCGTTTTCTTTTTCTCTTTCTCTCAGAAAGGAGGTGATCCAGCCGCACCTTCCGGTACGGCTACCTTGTTACGACTTCACCCCCCTCACCAGGCATACCTTCGGCACCGTCCCCCTTATGAAAGGTTAGACTAGCGACTTCGGGTACCCCCAACTCGGGTGGTGTGACGGGCGGTGTGTACAAGGCCCGGGAACGTATTCACCGCGCCATGCTGATGCGCGATTACTAGCGATTCCACCTTCATGAAGTCGGGTTTCAGACTTCAATCTGGACTTAAGACCGGCTTTCTGCGATTTGCTCCACCTCGCGGTTTCGCTCCGCTCTGTACCGGCCATTGTAGCACGTGTGTAGCCCAGGACATAAGGGCCATGATGACTTGACGTCGTCCCCACCTTCCTCCGGTTTGTCACCGGCAGTACCGTCTGAGTTCCCAGCTTCACCTGTTGGCAACAGACAGCAAGGGTTGCGCTCGTTGCGGGACTTAACCCAACACTTCACAGCACGAGCTGACGACAGCCATGCAGCACCTGTGTACAGTCCTCACAAGAGGCAGCGCAATCTCTTGCGCCTCCCTGTACATGTCAAGCCCTGGTAAGGTTCCTCGCGTATCATCGAATTAAACCACATGCTCCACCGCTTGTGCGGGCCCCCGTCAATTCCTTTGAGTTTCACCCTTGCGAGCATACTCCCCAGGCGGTGCACTTACCGCGTTCGCTGCGGCACTGAAGATTAACTCCCCAACACCTAGTGCACATCGTTTACAGCGTGGACTACCAGGGTATCTAATCCTGTTCGCTCCCCACGCTTTCGCGCCTCAGCGTCAGTTCATAGCCAGAAGCTCGCCTTCGCCACCGGTGTTCTTCCTGATATCTACAGATTTCACCCCTACACCAGGAATTCCAGCTTCCCCTCCTGAACTCCAGTCCTACAGTTCCCAGCGCATCTCCCCGGTTGAGCCGGAGCATTTCACACCAGGCTTGTAAAACCGCCTACACGCCCTTTACGCCCAATAAATCCGAACAACGCTTGCCCCTTACGTATTACCGCGGCTGCTGGCACGTAATTAGCCGGGGCTTATTCCTTAGCTAACGTCATCAGTGAGGCATTCCCTCCTCACCTTATTCTTCACCAAGAAAAGGACTTTACAACCTTCCGGCCTTCTTCGTCCACGCGGCGTCGCTCCGTCAGGCTTGCGCCCATTGCGGAAGATTCTTAGCTGCTGCCTCCCGTAGGAGTCTGGGCCGTGTCTCAGTCCCAGTGTGGCCGACCACCCTCTCAGGCCGGCTATCCATCGTCGCCTTGGTAGGCCCTTACCCTGCCAACTAACTAATGGACCGCAGGCTCATCCCCGGACGTCCCCAAAGGGCCTTTCCCCTATGGCCTTTACTCCATAGGTCGTATCCGGTATTACCCCATGTTTCCATGAGCTATCCCCAATCCAGGGGCAGATCACCTACGTGTTACTCACCCGTTCGCCACTCTCAAGTAGTGCAAGCACTACCCTACCGTTCGACTTGCATGCTTAAAACGCGCCGCCAGCGTTCGTTCTGAGCCAGGATCAAACTCTCCATCATATATCTCCATAGCTCTTGCGAGCTACAGATTCCCATAATTTCCGGCTCCCTTTTCGTTCAACGTTTCTTACCTTCTCCCCTTCCCTATTCTTATGTTAAAGATCTTCGGCTCCCTGCCGCCGGTTTCCACCCGCTTCAGGTGCCTCTCCCCGCGCCCCATTTCTAAAACGCGGACTTATACTCTATCAATTTTGAAGATTTGTGTCAACCAGTTGCGTTTTTTTTTATACTTTTTTTTAATATATTTTGGATATTTGTTGGATATCCGACTGCCTGTTCTTCAAGTAAACGAAAATTTACTGAAATTACTTTTTAATGTCAATCATTTTCCGAAAGAAATTTATCAAAAACGATTACAAAAATAGCGTGATAATACTCATCAGCCTTTATTTATCTGTACTCCTCTCCTCTGTAAAATCGTTTGAACCAATTCAGTGAAACCCTTTCCATGGCTTCCGGAAGTTATAAATTCCGGCTCATGTTTAATCTTTTGCAGGAAAGGAGTTATATTTGCAACCGCACAACTTAACGGGAAAAAAGAAAACATGGGTTCATCATTGGGTGAATCACCACAGAAAATAACAACTTCCCTAACCTGCTCTTTATGCAGATTCCACCTGTTTTCAAAAAAAAGTAACGTCATAGCCAGTTTATCGTAACTGCCGAACCATGTATTCACATGGATTGAGCTTATTTTGGCCTGGGCACCAAAATCAAGACAAATTTGCTTAATCTTTTCCGCTGTGTCGAGTCCAAGGTGAGGCGGTTCTTCATTAAAATCGACGGCAAGGTCAAAAAGCCTGGAAAACTGATCCTTTGCAACCCTGCTGCCTGGAATCTTGGTTAAAATGGTGTTTTTTAGAATTTCCAGCTTTTTACGCACCTCTGAAGGAGCGATAGATGGATGAAAAATTTGTTTCTGGCAGCCGTTTTCAAGATAAAAGGCAAAAGCACCGTTTTCACCAACTACTCCCCCGACCGGCCACTGGCGTGAGATAAGGTCACACCATCCTGCCGGTCTTCCGGTTACGGGAATAACAGTTATTCTGTTTTTTTCCAATGCCCATAACGATTCGAAAGCTTCCGGGAGAAGCCTGCCATTCAGGGTAAGGGTATCATCGATATCCGTAAGAACAAAACGGACCTGGAGTGCCTGCTCAACAGTTAAATTACCGATATTTTTCATAGAGCGCTGCTGGAAAAGAGCCGCCTGGGTCAAGCCGGGGCTCCATTTTAGTTGCCGTTTTTTTTCTCATAACGGTTATCGCGTTTGACTGACAACATTCCCAAAGCATAATCAATAAGCGACCAAATCGCTATGATACCCGTAGAGTAAATGCAGACCACTGAAACAGGCTTGATAATTATTAAAAGAAACTGAAGAATTTTAGTTCTCTGCATAGTTATTACAATAAGTCCTGCAACACCGGCAATTGCATAAACCCAGGCTTTTACTTTACCGCTTAAGCGAGCACCCATTGAAAACCCTTTGCCGGAAGCCAGAAGTCTGATATACGCCACACCCAGGTCCCGGTACAACAGAATAAGGAAAATCCATACAGGCATGAGGCCGGAAATCGTAAAACAGAAAAAATAAGTTAACCTGCTCAAAGAATCCGCAAAAGGATCAAATAATCGGCCGGCATCGCTGGTCTGGTTCCTTTTTCTTGCAAAATGACCATCAAGAAGGTCAGAAATCTCAATTGTCAAAAAAATAAACCACAGTAGAACCATCGTGAGTATTCCAGGGGTATGAAACCATTCCGCAGCAAAAAAAAATATAAAGAAAAGCGGAGAAAAAATAAGTCGCGAGGTGGTTAATGAATCGGCCAAAGTCATGTTACAGTAATATTATTTCTAGATTTTATTGTCAAGTATAGTATAATTACTATAATTATGTACAATAGATATTGACGGAAAAATAAGACTCTCGTAGAGTAATCGCAATGGAAAACAAAGATCCTTTACGTAAGAACATAATAATTGTAAACTGTATATATCTCGGTTTCCAGTGGATTTTTTATTTTATAGTTCAATTGACTTACAAAATTTTCAACGTCCCAGCCTTCACTTTTTATGTTGTTGCAACCCTTTTTCATGTGACTATTCTCCTTATGATGTTTAGAATGAAAGATTACTTCCGTCTTGAACCGAGCGGAGAAAAACTTTCATCTATAAATTTTACCAACCTCATAACCCTTTACCGGCTTAGTTCCTTGCCGACCATCAGCTACCTCATTATTTTAAGTATAAAACATGCGGTAAAACCCGTCTTGCTGATATTTACCAGTGTCTGTTTTATTACGGATCTGTTTGACGGTTTTATAGCGCGGAAAACAAATCAGGTTACTCGAATAGGTAAATACATGGACAGTGCGAGCGACTACTCCTTGCTGTTCGTAATTTCCATCGCACTTATTATTTTTAAATTAATCCCTCTATGGTTTTTTATTTTAATAACCTTCCGGCTCTTGTACCAGGGGTTGGCCGAGATAGTACTTTTTTATCGCCGGGGCTATCTGAAACATGACACAAGTTTTTTGGGGAAAGCCTCAATTTTCGCAACAATGGTACTTTATGCTTTCGAAATATTAAGGGAAATTGATATTCCTTTTTTAGGCAATAAAAATTTTGTCAATATACTAGAATACCTGGCAGGAATTATTGTCGCGGCCTCCATCGTGGATAAGTTTTTGCTGTTCAGAAGAATTATCCCTCCTAAAAAAAGTACGTCCGAGGAATCGGCGGCAGGCAAGTCCTCCATCACGGAATAAAGGCGCAT
>JBFMGN010000104.1:0-8222 GCA_040752435.1 Spirochaetota bacterium | reverse complement strand
CGGGTGATACCGAAAACCCTGCGATTGCGTGGGAATCGTGCGCGGCAAGGCCCATTCTATGGTAACAAAAGGGCCCGGATAGACCTATTTGATGGATTTTCCGGTTTTATGAAGGGAAATTTTAGGAGGGTAAACCCCTTTACAATTGAAAAGGCTTCCGGATTAATTATTTTGAATCGGTTTTTGGACGGTAACCATCCAGACCCAACGATTTTTTAGCCTCCTTTCGTAATTCCACCCGCTCCTTGGCGATCTCAATGGCTCTCTGCCGGAGATGAGTGCCGAACAGACTTTCGACCATATAGATGGACTCATAGGCCGATACATAAATCTCGTTGAACAGGCGATGGAACCGCCATCTGATACCCTGGCGGGTCATGTTGAACTCTCTTTCAATTTTGTCACCATAGTTACGGCGCAAAACAAGCCGTTTTAAGCCATCTTTCTTGAGTTCGATATCCATGTCCTTGGATTCAAAAAGATGCCTCAGGCGCTCTAAAAAGGCTTTATCCTTAAGCGTAAGTTTCATGGTAATGCCTCTGGATGAACAACTCATCCCCAACTTGTTCGATATCCACTTCCCGGTCATGCTCCATGAATACCAGGGTTACAAAACGCCAGATTCGGTCTTTGCGGCAATCTTCAATACAAGGCTCAATACTGGAAAACTGGATGCTGTCCCACTTTAGGGTAGACAGTATATGCTCCCGGTACCGCTCCATGTCAAACGGCCTCTCCATATCCAAAAAGATTGGATCCGATTCAAACGACCCCTCCTTCACGAACCCATCTAAATCCTCCAAAAGTCCCGGAATGGATCCAAGATCGGGATCTTCCGAAAGCCAGAATACACCAGACCTCATTTCAGTTAAGATCCGATTTATCTCCTCCTTTCGATCTTTTGCTCTACTTCTGGACTCCTGCATCATGGCCCTAAAATATTCCCGATTAAAAAGCCGTTCATCGAAAAGAAACCGGGAAGGAACCACTCTCTGGCATTTAGAACAGGAATAATGAAAAGTTTTCCGAATCAGATTCGCTCCGCAACAGGTGCTTTTCTGGAACTCAATAGTGGGATCCCAGACTCTTCCACAGGAACAAGCACATTCACTTTGACCGGTCATTCGAAGGCGGACGCCGCAACTCGGACACCGAACCCCAGATAAAACTACATCAAAATAAAATGCCTTCACACGTTTCTTGAAAGCATCGATTTGATCCAGTACAGCCTTGATTTCACGAATCAGTGGATTCTGGGTGGATATATCCAGTTCCATCTCTAATGTTTCTGACACCTGTACCTCCGGGCTATGTTTCAGCTGACAGAATTCCTATCCTTTTATCCCAACCAGTCTCTTTTAAATCCTCATAATGGGCTTGAGTGATCCTAATCATAGCCGAGATCATCTCATCAAAGCTCGCTTTAGCAGTATGCTCCATTAAGCGTCTCAGATCGTAGGCAGTTTCGACTCTGATTCGGATGACTTGGAAAGCTCTTTTCATGTGGATTTTCAGACCTTCAGGCTGTATTTTAGCGGATGAGGCATTTCTAGGTTAAGTATTTTTCGGTTTTCAAAAAGAAATGGCTGTTATGAAACCATTTATTGAATGGCAGACTTCATTGAATTGATATCCCTTCAATAGTTAGTCCACGTATGAGCCAATCATAATATTTTGTTTTCAGGAGATTTAAATGATGTTAAAAAAACATTTTTGATTCATAGCGACAACGAATGGTATACTGCATAATTATAAGCGAGAGATTCATTCACTGAGAGTTCAGGTAAATTACTTAGTGCTTTTAAATTTTTAAAACAAAATAAGAGACAGAAAAGAAGATTATATCGACTCCAAGTCATTAGCAGTATTAAATAAAGATGACAAATAATTTAAATCCAAATACCTTCATTGTTGCGCACCGGTAAAAAACATGATCCAAAAAGCGCAATTATGTCTTTAAATAAATGCTGCCGCAGAAAGGAATGATCAAATATTTAAATATTCATTTTGATTTGGAAAGTGTATCGAATACTGGGCCTTGACCCGGTCGGGCTACTCCCTGATAGTATGTGTTACGTACCAAGGCAGGACAATGCAAAATTTCCACATACGCAATATTGATCCATCCGACTATCCGGTTATTATCTCCGTTGTTAATGAATGGTGGGGAGGGCGAAACATGGTGGAAATGCTACCAAGACTTTTCTTTGTTCATTTTAGCCAAACCAGTTTTGTGGCCGAATTCAGCGAAAAAACCGTGGGCTTTCTTGTTGGCCTCATTTCACAAACCCTTGCCAACGAAGCATATATTCACTTCGTAGGGGTCCACCCTGATTTTCGCAAGATGGGTATTGGAATGGCGCTCTATGAGCGATTCTTCGCGACAGTTAGAAAGTTCGGTTGCAATATAGTTCGTTGTGTGACCTCCCCTTTAAATAAAGGGTCATTTTTATTCCATCAACGTATGGGTTTTTCTGTAGAACCAACGGCTAAACTTGTGAATGGTTTGCCCGTTGCAGAAAACTACGATGGTAAGGGTGGAGACCGATTATTGTTCTATAAACAAATCGATGGATAACAGCATATAGTAAAACGCATTGAGTACCTCAACCAATTGATAGGTGAGCCTCAAATGATGAAAAATATATTAATAGAAGACTTGTCGAACCATATTAATTTTATCCCAATTCTTGCTCAATGGCATTTCACACATTGGGGCGATCTGACGGGGGCTTTAACTGAATCAGACTATCAGGATCTGCTTTCGAAACAAACTCACATTCAGAAATTTCCATTAACTTTAGTTGCTGTAGATTGTGGCAGATTACTCGGTTCTGTGAACATAGTATCCTGTGACATGGATATCAAATCAGAGCTCACGCCATGGATCTCTCAATTATACGTTCACCCATCAGAGAGGAGCAAAGGGATCGGTTCAACACTTGTTTATGCAGCTATTGCACGAATTCGGGAAATAGGTTTTAGCTACCTTTATCTTTATACCTCAGGAACACTTCCTTCTTTTTATCAACAGATCGGCTGGAAAAATAAAGAGGTAGTCTACTATAAAGGGAAAAAAAGAATTATAATGGAAATTAGGCTTCTTGGTTAACTATAATTCTTACAGGTTGCCTTAAATCCACTTATGACCTTATCCGACAAAGAACCCATTATTTCTCGGGTCTTGCCGTAGCGCCCCAGAGAAACAACCCGGGAATTAATCAGCCCATAAAGATCTAAAAAACTGATCATGTCGCAAAACCTTCTTTGAGTCAGAGCTCTGAAGTTCTGCTTTTTGCAGATATCGTTATATGCCTCATATGCTTCCCCAGTTGAGACTTTGCGTTTTCCATTGTTCAATATCGAATAACATGCCCCAAGGGCCAAACGCTGGTGGGTTGCCAAAGCTCGGATTAACTCCGAAGTTTTATCCACCTCTAACCTGCTCTCGGCGAGATCCACCTCCTCCTCTCCGAGATACCCTGTTGTCTCTTCGGCAATCCGGACCGATTTGGATAGAAGTTCCACTGCCTTCCTCGCATCACCGGTCTCTCTTGATGCATACGCCGCCATCTTTTTCAATGCCGCCGGGTCAACTTTATCCGTCCGAAGTGCCTTTTCAGCTCTGAGATTGAGAATTTCAAAAAGATCTAATGCATCGTAAGGCTCAAAGATGATATCGGTTTTCTTGAGAAAGCTTAAGATCCGGGGGTCAAGTGTCTTCTCCCAGTCCAATCGATTGGTCAGAAGTATTAGGATTAACCTGCACGAGACCTTCCGAGGTATGGTCTTGCCAAGGTACGTCAAAAACGCATCCGGATTCGGGCGAATGTTATCTGCTTCATCGATAAGAAGTGCTAAAAAGCCTTTATGCCGGGCCATTGCAGCCACAATCTTTTCTTGCATGAACTCAATCGGGATGCCCTTTCGGTACTTGCGATTAGCACTATCCAGCGCGATCGCCACTTCGTTGAGTGCTCCGAAATATGTTTTTGGAGACGTAAGGTCGATGTATCGATAGTCAAAATCGATGCTGTGTTGTCCTGCCACTTTCTTGAAAATCGACAGAACATGGATCAGAGATACGGTTTTTCCGGAACCTGTCGGACCATAGATAAGAGCCGAAGTCGGACGAGCGCCGTCCAGGACAGGTGCGAGATGAGAAATAATCCGGCTTAGCTGTTTTTCACGAATGTTATTGTTGAATATTTCTTTTAGTACCGCTGTCCGCTCATCCTCAGGCAAGTTCTCATCGTCGAGATAATCGGGATTGATAAGGATGGATTTGTTCTGGCGAAAGGTATGAAGGGATTCGATCAGCTTTGCAGTGCTGTCAAATACCAATTTTTGAGTTGTTCCTTGAGTCTCCATCGGAAATCTACTGTGCTTTCCTTTATAAGAAACATACCAGTATTTAATGCTTTTTAACCACTGGCGGAAAGTAAATGAAAAAACTTCACAGGGAGGTGGGTGAGAAGATTTCCTATGGAACTTTCAAAGAACCATTATGTGGTGCCTATCTTGGAAAAATTGAATTATTTTCTATATTGAAAACAATACAATACAAACAAATCCACATCTCACATACATCAATACAAGTTCCATCGGAAATTTACTCAGGTAGTCAATGATTTCATTCTAAGGACCAAGAAAAAAGCAAAAAAATTCTGGGATAATGCCATAATTTGGGTTAAAAAAGCTCCGTAAAATTTTTCAAAATCGGGACAAATAATTGCAAAACAGCCTTGAAGTTTGTCAAAACAGGGTAATTTTACGAACATATTTTTTCGAAAGATTTGAATTTCCGATGGGAAAAATGGAGGAACAGAAAGGCGTTTTGGCTCAGTATTGGGGCGTTTTTTCAAAATTGTAGGTCAATTTGAACGGTTTTTCCGGACTTTTACATTCCGGCCGACGTTGAACGGCGTGGATCTGGTAGGCCTCGCGAAAGGGACCTTTTGAATAGCTAAGTGTCACATCAATTGTATCCCCCACTTCAACCAACTGATTCAAAGGCTCGGTCTTAGCTGCGAAAGGGTTTTTTAACAGTCCATACAGGTTTTCCGTATTCGGCCCTTCATAGTTATCCTTAAATTCTACATGATACCGTTTTGAGGCATTCAAGTCTTCCACGATCAGGCCGATATTGCCGTTATTGAGTTGGTATTTATCAACGACCTTGCCTCTGACGTATTCCTGCCTGAATAAATCGAAAAGCGACATGCGATCATCGGAATGAAGGAAGCATTCTAAATTTAAAAAGGTTTCGGAAATATGGAGTAAACCAGGATATTACCGGCATGCCTGCGATCACGGAAAAACAGGTGCTTGTTCTCTAAGTGCAAGCAGATCAAGGGTGCCTTTCAGCTCCATTACCAATCGTAACTTTTCAAAATATCATGGTTTCTTGACAAATTTATGCCATTCGCTTATCAAAGGAAATCTTTCACTTTTTATCTTTGCACTTCATCAAGGACTCATAGGAAATGACTCTTACGAAGGCACAGATCACCGAAAATATCCAGAACCGCCTCCAAATTTCAAAAAAGGAATCCGCGAAGCTTGTCGAGACCGTTCTGAAATTGATCAAAAACACTTTGGGCAGCGGTGAAGATGTGCTCATATCCGGATTTGGGAAGTTCCGTGTCAGAAAAAAGAACGAGCGCATCGGCAGAAATCCAGCCACCGATAAACCGTTATTGTTGATCAGCAGGAAGGTTGTCACCTTTAAATGCTCTGGTAAATTACGAAAGAAGATCAATGGTAAAAACAAGGCAGGCGCTCCGGTCCGATTGAAAAAAACTTCTAGACCATGACACCCGAAGCACTCAAGACCTATTCAGACGAACCGTAGAAAATATTTTGAATTGGCGGTGGTGGATTGCTACTATTCCAAATATGAGGCAAAGTCAATTGATTCATCGTATAAAAGCCTGGCTTCATTGCTAACACTTTCGGGATAATATTTACAGCAGCCCCAGCGGTTCCCAAACCACCTTTTTGCGAAATTTCCTCGGTGATCCGTATATCGACGTTTGGAATTCCACTAATGCGGCAGTAATCTCCTAGCTTTACACCGTCCTCAGCAGCATCGGGTGCTATCAGGCCGATCATTCTGAAATCAAGAAGTGGATTCCCATTTTTCAAAGCTGTTACATTTTGTCTAAACCCACAAACCCGGCCGGGTTGAATCGTTATAAAATCGCTCTTGCGCTCTTTCGAGGTTATTACCGGTTCTTTTGTCTGCCTAAGTTCATCAATCTGAAAACCGAGGCAATAGGAAACCATTGCAACTGTTTCAAGTAGACCTATATGTCCTATTTCCCCGTTTTTGATTCCCTTTTGGAACGCATCGATAGTCAGGCCAACACCGATATGTTTCATCTCATCCGGACCATAGGGTGAAAAATCAACTACTCTTTGAGTAAAAACTTTATGAATTTCCCAACAGGGAAACGAACATACAACAGGAACGATATCCATAATAAATCCAGGATTGATTCCGGTTGCTGTTACCATCGCTCCATATTCACGGGCAAGACTATCGATTCGACGGGCTTTATCGATATTTCTTCCAATTGGAAAAAACAATTCCTGACAAATTGTGACAATATTCATGCCTCTTTTTAAGATGTTAGTGATCGGTTCTATAGCTTCATCTAAAAAAGCAGTCATGCTCAATAAAACCACATTAGCGTTCACTCGTTCTAGTACTTTTTCCGGTGGGTATTCGATCCTTATCCCAGTAAGTTCTCCAAGCTGAGCAATGTCACCCAAATCCTTTCCGATTTTTTTGGGATCATGATCGATGGCGCCGACTACATCAATTCCAGGTTTACTTCGCAACAGCCTTGCCATATTGCAGCCCATCGCACCTGTTCCATAGATAATTACTTTAATAGGTTCCACGTCATCTCCTTTACACATTCACCGAGGTCTATCCATAATTTCCATGCCCTAATTCAACACAGCATATCAGTAAACGGCTAATCTCTTTTATTACGCTTTGAGAGTCAGTAATCGTATGGCAGCAGCATAACGGTGAGCATCCATTTTTTCGTATGTCGCTTGGGTTTCCGCATATTTAGCTAGCATCATGGAAGCCTTCACGTCCACTTCTTGATGAGTAATGACCTTCATAAACATTCCCACCCACAACCCACCGGTATACCTCGCAGCACCACCGGTAGGTAAGATATGGTTGGTTCCAGCAATCTTGTCCGCATATACTTCAGCTGTGTTCTGGCCTAAAAAGAGAGAGCCATAATTTTTAAGAAGGGGTAAAAGACCCCTTGGATTTTCAGAATGGACTTCAAGGTGTTCTGGTGCATATTCGTTCGCATATCTCGCAGCGTCCTTAAGAGTATCCACTACAACAACTACTCCCTTATTCTCCCATGATGTTCGTGCAACCTCTTCGGTTGTTCGTTCCTTCAACTGGCGTTCAATCTCGATCAAAGTTTCTTTGGCAAGAGCTTCTGAAGTGGTTACAAGAGCCCCTCTGGCATTAGGGTCATGCTCACATTGGGCGAGCAGGTCCGCAGCAATATAATCCGCCCTGGCAGTTTCATCGGCAATCACCAGACATTCGCTCGGTCCTGCAAGAAAATCAATACCCACAGCCCCAAAGACTTGACGCTTTGCTTCCATAACGAATTGATTTCCGGGCCCAACGATAAGGTCTACAGGGCGTATGGTCTCGGTTCCGAAAGCAAATGCTCCGATAGCCTGACTTCCACCAAAACAATAGATTTCATCAACATTCATCTTGTACATGGTATATAGGATGCCGAGGTTGATACCTTTGTCCCTGCCAGGTGGGCAACAGGCAACCACTCTTTTTACTCCCGCAACCTTCGCCGGGATAACAGACATGACCGCGCTTGTGAGACATGGATAACGACCAGCCGGTACATAACAACCACATGATTCAACCGGAAGAATCCTCTGGCCCATTCGGATTCCAGGGAGCATTTCCATCTCAAATTCCCGGAAACTGTCTTTTTGTGCCCGCGCAAAGGCCGTCACCCGTTCAATGGCAAAATCAAGTTCTTCAATTATCTCTGGTGGCAATTTCTTTTTGGCCTGAGCAGCCTCATCTCGGGTAACCAGGAAAGAAGCGGGTTCGTAGTTATCAAATTTTTTTTCATAGTATCGAAGTGCGGCGTTACCCTCTTTTTTTACACGATGTAAGATTTCACTCACGGTATTCTGGAGCGCTC
>JBFMGN010000103.1:0-8263 GCA_040752435.1 Spirochaetota bacterium | reverse complement strand
TAAAGGCCGCTCTTCCGTATCTCGTTGAGAATTGTAGTAAGATGTGTATGGGTCGTCCCGTACATAGAGTACCCCTTCCGTAATTTTATATTTTTTAAAGTTAAATGTTTTCCCAATCCAGGATAACTTTGCCGGAATTACCGCACCTCATGGCCTCAAAAGACTCCATATACTCTTTGCAATTGAATCGGTGGGTAATTACCGGGGAAATATCGAGACCGGTCTGAATCATGGAGGTCATTTTATACCAGGTTTCATACATTTCTCTTCCGTAAATTCCCTTTATATGCAGCCCATTGAACACCAGAATATTCCAATCCACGGCCGTTTGTTCCGACTGGATCCCAAGCATGGCTATCTTTCCGCCGTGACACATGTTGCCAAGCATATCCCTGAACGCCTGGGGGTTACCCGACATCTCAAGACCTACATCAAACCCCTCAAGCATCCCGAGTTTCTTCTGGGCGGCCGAAATTGTATCCGTCCGTACATCCAGCGCCAGAGTCGCACCCATCTTTTGGGCAAGCTTAAGCCTGTAAGGGTTTATATCGGTTATCACGATGTAACGGGCGCCCGCATGTTTGACAATGGCAACCGCCATTATTCCTATGGGCCCGGCGCCGGTGATAAGTACATCCTCCCCAAGCACATCGAAAGATAAGGCTGTATGGGTGGCATTCCCCAAAGGGTCGAAGCAGCTTAGAATTTCTTTAGGTATTCTTTTATCGGCGTACCAGACATTGGTGACCGGAATGGAAAGATACTCGGCAAAGGCGCCCGGCCTGTTGACGCCGACACCCATGGTCTGGTTGCACAGATGCCGCCTGCCGGCCAGGCAGTTTCGACACCGTCCGCATACAAGATGCCCTTCTCCGCTGACAAGATCACCCTGGCGGAAATCATGGACATTGCTCCCTACCTTTTCTACCTCGCCGACGAACTCATGCCCGATAACCATGGGTACCGGGATGGTTTTTTGTGACCAGGAATCCCAATTGTAGATATGCACGTCTGTCCCGCAGATGCTTGTCTTATGTATCCGGATAAGAACATCGTTAATCCCGATATCGGGAACAGGAACTTCATCAAGCCACAAACCGGGTTCAGGATACTTTTTTACTAAAGCTTTCATTTTTTGCATACATTTTTCCTTACAAATTATTGTTCACTCTATTGAACTTTGCCTAATTTAAATACTATCCGGTCTGAACATCCGCCTTTATCAGGGTAAGCAGGTTCTCGGCGGCTCTCTTAAAGGCGATTGATGCGGGATAGTACTGGAATCCGGCGATTACGCCTAAACCGCTGTTTACCGTTTCATGGATAAAGTTGCTTATCAGTTTAACATAGACATCTTTATTAAGTTCCTGCCTTTCATTCCGGAAAAGAAGTCCCCGTAAATTGAAGGTGTTACAAATGGCGTTGATTTGCCGGATTACAAGCGGATAAAACGTTTTTATTAAAGAATAAAATTTTTTCCTATATCCGACATCATCTTCTACTATCCAGCGGATCTGAGTGTTTCTATCCCGCACTGTCATCCCTCTAGAGGTTTTTCGTACAGGGATAAACTGGTTAATCAAACGCAGTACGGAGGGTGATTGGAATAACTTATACAATGCAAATTGAAATAAAAAGAGGCAGAAAGCGTTTTTCTCCATAGCCGAAAAATTGCTGTTGCCGGATGGGCCGACGGTCCTGTTTAAGACAATCAGTAATTTGCTTATCTCGCTGTCGATCAATCTGTTGGAATTAACTTCTCCGCCGATATAAAAGGAGCGTTTTGCTTTTTCTTCCGCTTCTATTGCTCTGGAAAGAAACCGTATCAATCTGAAGATAAAAAGCCTTACTCTATCTTCCACTGATTTCTTAAGAAACTGCCTGATCCTCCGCTCCTCTTCTTGGGTAAAGACTTTCTGGATAAGAGAAAGCTTATTCTTAAGCCGGTTTTCTTCGAAGGCTTCACGTGAAAGCGCCATAACGTAGACAGACAACTCTTCAAGAGTATCCTCGAGCCTGTCTATTTTTTCAACCTGGGCTGTGAAATGCCGTACAAGGTCGGCCGCGATTGGGGGCAGTCGGGTTTCATGGAGGGCTGGTTTAAGCCTTTCTTCCTGAATAAACTCAAGAAGATCGATCATATTTCTCTGCACATTCATGGTAACAGAAGCATTTCCCTCAAGAATATCCATGGAAGGATCTTTGGGTATAAAGGCGATATCCCGCATTTTTAAGATTTCTTTATTCGAAAGCATTAATTCCGCCCCTGCATTCCTGTTATAATTACCGGCGACATCCCTGGGGTTGAATCCGGAACCCGAGAGGGCTACATACTTGTTATGCCAAAGATATATATTGATCTCCGGTTCCATCTCTAAAATGGTTTTTATGTAACCGCCGGCTGATACATGGGCTGATGGTTCCGAGTTTGTAACAACAACAAGATGCTTTACATAACGGAGGTAGGCAATATTATCTTCATGTCGAATACCCGCCGGCAGGTCAAAAATCAGCACATCATACTGGCTGTACAGTTCCGCGATAAACCGTGAATAGATACTTTCAAACAAAATCTGCCTGTCACTCTTTTTTAATTTCTGCCTGGGGAAAAGGAGATCGAGGTTTTTAAATACGTTGATTGTAAATGAGGCGAGGTTATCGGCCGCATTTTCCGGATTCTTTTTCTCCAATACGGATTCAGGTTCCCTAAGATCAAGCAGGGCAGCGATATCCGAGAGGGGATCAAGATCAATTAAGGCGACCTTAAGCTTCTTCCTCGAAAAATATATAGCGAGATTCACCGCCGTTACAGTTTTTCCAACCCCGCCTTTCCCCGAGCCGATGGCTATGATTTTGCCGGCCAATTGCCTGGCTATTTTATCTGCATCCATCACATTCCCTTGGGGAAACGCTAAACAGCATCGGGGGCTCCCGTAATTTCCGCTCTCAAAAGGCGTTCAAGAAATATCTCCATACCATCCGCGGTAAAGGAGAGCCTATCGTCAACATGCAGATCAATTCTTTTTTCGCTGGTACCGGCGGCTTCGGCCATCATTACTATTTCTTTCTCAAGCTCTTTTACGGCATACTCATGGGCTTCTTCGAGAGCACCGAAACTTCGGCCCTCTTTTACTCCCTGAACGGAATAGCGGCCTTCAGATGTCGGTACGATATGCACCCGTTTGTGAACATTTACAAAGCTTGTTACGGCACCGACGGCGTTGGCCACATCGGCATGCTGAGGTATAATTAGTTCTGCATCAAGGAGTTCCGCCAATGGAAGCAGAAAATGCATAACCGGCGCGCCTAATCCGATAATCGGATAATTGAAAGTTGCGCTTACTTTCAACTTTTCATTTCCCCCCAGGATAATGTTCTCCATGATCGATTTACAGACGGAACAACTCCCGCTGCCCTCAAATTCTCCCCCGAGATCCAACTGCTTTTTTACAAGTTCAACAATCAACTTATTTGTAATTTCCTGCATTACTTTTTCGATAAACTCATCGGAATCGAGTCTCGCCACTCTGCTTAAGAGCCCGTTCATCCGTAAAGCCGCCTGCCGGTTCCAGAGCGCCATCTTCCCCAGAATATGAAGCTGATCGGTGGGGGTAAGACCGCAGCGCTGAACTACATAGTGTTCCTCGAGACGTTTTAATGGCAGCATCCGCCAGTGGCCCAGACCGGTACGCTCGGTGAGTTCCAGAAGAGAGCAAGCTCCCTGTGCCAGGGCGGCCAATACCCGCCGCTCTTCCGGAGTGAAGCTCAAAGGCTCACCGGTACCTGTGCGGCACATGAATTGCAGCGGAACGGCGGTTGAAAGATAATCTCCAAAATGATTTTCAAGATATTCGAGTGAGGAACTAATATCCGCTTCAGTTGCAAGCCAGGAAATGGGAGCTATGCGGCGCGGGCCGATAACCAGCTTCTGTTCCTCGAACAAGATTTCGCTGTCTCCTCCAAGTCCAACCGTGTTCATATCCAGGGCGCGGACATGGGTTCGCCATCCCCCGACCATAGCCCCGCTCTCACAGACTTCCACAAATCCACCTTTAAGACAGCCTATATCCGAGGTAGTGCCGCCGATATCCACCACCGTCGCATCGGGGCGGCCGGTAAGAAATTTTGCCCCGGCGATACTGGCCGCGGGGCCGGATAAAACCGTCTCAATGGGCTTATTCCTGGCCAGCTTCTCGTTCATCAGGGTTCCGTCCCCTTTCACAACCATTATCGGAGCAGTTATCCCGCGGCTTTCCAAAGACCGCTCAACATCCTTTAAAAATTTTTCAAGGAGGGGGATTATCCTGGCGTTCAGCACCGCGGTATTCGCCCGGACCTTGAAATTGAGAAGATCTGAAAGTTCATGGCCGCAGCAGACATACAAGCCGGTTTCTTCCTGAATCCATTTTTTTACTTTCAGTTCATGGATGGGATTTACACAGCCGGCGTAACCGGAGACGGCAAATACCTGGACTCCACCCAGCTCCTTCATACGACGGCTTAACTTCCGCACTTCCCCTTCATCCACTTTCTTGAGTTCCTTGCCGGTTATATCCAGTCTGCCGCGGATAACGGCCATTGGCTGGTACTGTATATCTCCGTCCCTGTAAGCCTCCGGCGGCATTATCAGCAGCCCGACTTTCTGCCCCCGCGCTTCTACAATGGCATTTGTGGCCAGGGTCGTGGAAACAGAAACCAGATCAATCTTCGAAAGAAAGGCAGGCGGAAGCAGGTCGATGGCTTTCTCGATTCCGATGGTGAAATCCCATTTGGTTGTGAGGGCTTTTCCCTTGGCCAGTACTTTCCTGGTTTTGAAATCATACACTGCCACGTCGGTATAGGTTCCCCCGGCATCGATCCCCAAACCTATTCGGCATCCATCCCCACCGTTCCCGGAATCCCGCCCGGGGCGGCTGGTATCTGTTTTAACCGGTTGTCGTACGGATAGACTTTTCTTTAACCGATTTTCCATTACAGGTGCGGCCGTAAGTCCGTTCCGCAAAGGATCGTAGACAGTCACCTGAAAGGGAGGAACACAGAGAATATCCGGGTCACCAGGGACTGCCAGGAGGAGTTTTTCAAGTAAGGTAGTATCTCCTCTGATGGCTGTGTATCTTAAGCCGAACTCCTCGGCCAGAGCTTTGGCGTAGGAAGCGTACTTTTCCGTCTCCCCCGTTCCAGTGTCGATAAAAACCGAGCGGGTATAATTCCGCTGCCAGCTATTATAGAAAGAGGCAATTGCCTCTGCATTGGCCTTGCCGTACTTTCGTTCAAGGGCAGCTTCATCCAACTCGAGCAATCTGCCGGTACGGTTTCCGTCGTCAAAAATCATCGCCTTGCCCCTGGGCTGCACCTGCTCTTCGAACCATCCGGCGGAGATGTAGTAGGTTCCGGGATGGGCGCTGAATTCCTCCCTGTACCGGGCTTCAGATCCGAGAAAAAAGGAGATGCAGTCGTGAACCTTCGGTATATAAAGAGGAATATCCCGTGCCCGAATATCGACCAGCCCCCTGCCGCACACCCCATAGCCGATAGCGATCCTTTCGAACCCCCCGGCGGCCGAGACGCCGTCAATCGCGCTCTGAACTCTTCTCCGCAGTTCTCCCGGCCGGTTATGCAGACCTCCTTCCAGGTATTCATACTGCACATTGTGAAGATTAAGCTTTCCGGCAGCCTTCTTTAAGTCGAGCCGTAAAACACCGCACGCTATGACAAATATTTTTTTCGCACAAACCAAATTCTCATTCATACGCTTTTCCAATTTCGATTCAACAGGTAATTAAGTATAAACTGGAAAAAGATAAGCTTACCGGATAGGGTGACGATTCCCCTTTTTGTCACCGGGTGATCATCCGCTTAACTGTTTCAAGGACCGAATCCAGGTCGGTCAAATCCATTGGAAGTACAAGCTGGGTGCTGTTTTTGGCGAGCATATGTAATTTACCGATAAACTCCTCTGCGATTCGAAGCGCGACCGCCTCTTCCCCGCCGCTCAGTTCAATGGCTTCAGCAACTTTGGAAATACTTGCCGCAGTGGCTCTGGCGACGGACAGGATTTCCTGGGCTTTCCCTTCAGCTTCATTTATCAGCTTCTGCCGTACCCCTTCACTCTTATTAATCGCCTCCTCCATAGCCGCCTGGGAGTAATTGATTTTTGATTCCATTATTCCGATACTCCTGGCGACCTCGGCCCGCTTTTCGCGCTCCGCCTTCATCTGGATTTCCATGGCCTTAAGGACATTATCCGGCACGGATATATTCTGTACCTCGTACCGGGTGACATTTATACCCCACAGGTCGGAAGCCTCATCCACCGCCCTTACAATTTCCGCATTTATATTCTCCCTCTCCTCGAAGGTTTTATCCAACTCGAGCTTGCCGATTACCGAGCGCATCGTGGTTTGGGCGAGTTGAATGGTTGCATATTCATAGTCCTTGATGCCGTAACTTGCCTTTTTCGGATCGATTATCTGGAAATAGAGTACTCCGTCAACCGTCACCTGCACATTGTCCTGGGTGAAGCACGTTTGGGAAGGTACATCAATCGCCCTCTCTTTCAGACTGTGGCGATAGGCCGCCTTATCGATAAAAGGTACAAGAACATGAAAGCCGGCATCCAGGGTCTTAGCATACTTACCGAGACGCTCAATAACAAGGGTTGTCCGGGCAGGCACAACCCGGAAACTTCTTATCAGTGAAATAAGGATAAAGAAACCGACAATTCCTAGAATAACATAAAGGGGAATCATGCTTCGCCTCCTTTTTTATCCGATGTTTTCAAAATGGGAATAACCGACTGAAGCATGGATTTGATATGGGCGAAATCCGCCGGGAGAATTGATGTATTGGCGGATTCCACTATCTTTCCGAATTGCGAAATAAATTGTTCGGCGATTCGCAAGGAGACGGCCGCTTTCCCCTTGGGCATTTCGAGCGCCTGGGCAATCTCCTTTATACCCTGGGCGGTGGCGTCGGCAATTATTTCCATAGCTTTGGAACGGCCTTCCGCCTCGTTAATCCGTTTCTGTCTTTCTCCCATACTAAGATTGATGGCTTCTTCCCGCTCGCCCTTAGAAACATTAATACGGGATGTTTTGGTCCCTTCGCTTTTCAAAATCTCAGCCCGCTTTTCCCGCTCGGCCAGCATTTGCTGTTCCATCGCTTTGACCAGACTCTCAACAGGAGCAATGTCCTTAATTTCATACCGGGTAACCTTGATCCCCCAGGGATCTGAAGCCGCATCCACAGCTTTAACTATTTCCGCATTCAGCCTGTCCCGTTCTGAAAAGGTCCTGTCAAGTTCCAGTTTACCGATTTCCGACCGCATTGTGGTTTTTGACAACTGCGCGGTAGCGTAACGGTAATTATCAATTCCGTAACTGGCTTTCCCCGGATCCACGACCTTCAGGTAGAGCAGTCCATCCACCGTTACCTGGACATTGTCCTTGGTAATGCAGATCTGGGGTTCAACATCGATTACTTCTTCTTTCATGGTGTGTTTATACGCTACTTTCTGTAAAAAGGGCAGCAGAAGATGAAAGCCCGGACCCAACGTCTTTCTATATTTGCCGAGATGTTCGATAACATAGGCTTCCTGTTCAGGCACAATCCGTATAAGCTTGAAAAAAAGAATAATGAACAGGATTAAAATAATTCCCGCAAGAAAATATCCAAGTAAAACATTCATACTTCCTCCTCGTTATCGGTGATTGATTTTGTGACTATATAGGTTAAATTTTCTTTCTTTAATATTTCAACACAATCGCCGGGTTTAAATGATTCCGTATAGCTTATCGCTGGCCAGGTAGTCCCGTGAAGTTTTATCCTGCCTGGTTTCTCCGGCGTTATCTCTTCGATAACTGCCGCCTTTTCTCCTGCCTCGTCAACAGTGGCGGAATCGACGACCGTGCCTTTAAAAATCTTGGCGAAGTATTTTCTTAAGCCAAGCAGGGATATGCCGGAAGTTAAGAGCCATAAGAACATCTGAAGGACAATATTCTGTCTGATACCGGGAAGTATAAACGTTAAAACGGCATTTATCAGAGCACCGGCACCGAAGAAAAAAACGACAAACCCCGGCACAAAGAACTCGGAAAAGATAAGCAGCACTCCCAGGACCAACCAGATATAGGGAATAAAACCCATCCTTCTACCCCTCCTCATAGAGCTTAAAGCCATCATAACTTCATGTCAAGGAATGGGCAGGTAAGTTTATTCATGGGCGACATAACGTCTAAGCTCACCCGCTGACGATGAGCGCCAG
>JBFMGN010000102.1:0-8289 GCA_040752435.1 Spirochaetota bacterium | reverse complement strand
GCCAATGGCCTTGGAGATTTGCACGGCCTCGGGGACATAGTCCACATTGAGACGCCGCCCGAATCCACCCCCGATCAGGGTGACGTGCAAGGTGATAGATTTCTCCGGTAACCCCGTAATTGACATTACAGTGCTTTTGGCGGCCTGCGGGTTTTGGGTTGGCGCCCACACTTCGCAACGGTCACTGCGCACATCGGCCACGCAGTTCATCGGCTCCATCGGGGCATGGGCCAGAAGGGGCACCTCATAGATCGCCTCAAGCGTCCGCGCGGCGCTGATCTTGTCACTGCTTTTCGCGTTTGCCAACAACTCCGCAAGCGTTTGTTTGATATTGGCGCTGCTGAGATTCGCGCTTGTACCTTCGTCCCATTCAATCTGCAGCGCCTGCCGGCCTTGCAAGGCCGCCCATGTGCTCTCGGCGACTACCGCTATGCCATTGTTAATCTGTACCACGTGCCGTACACCCTCGACAGCCTGGGCCTGGGTTGCGTCAAAGCTGGCTGCCTCGCCGTCGAACACGGGGGAACGGGCGATGGTGGCATACAGCATCTCAGGCGCCCGGATGTCCATGCCATAGACAGCGCTTCCATCCACAATTTGAGGATTGTCCAGTTGCCCCACACGTGTGCCGATAATGCGGAAATCCTTGGGGTCTTTGAGAGTGACATCGTCACTGCCGGGCGCCGGCATCGTCGCAGCCGTCTTGACCAATTCGCCAAAAGTCAGCCGCCGGTTGCTGGAGCGATGGAGCACCACCCCTTTCTCCGCGTAGCAAGTTTCCTTCTCAACTCCCCACGCCTGTGCTGCAACGGCAATCAACATCTCGCGCGCTACAGCGCCTGCTCTGCGTAAGGGCAAAAAAGTCCTTTCGATGCTGTGGCTACCGCCCGTCAGTTGGTCCCCATAAACACGGTCGGCTGGGGCCTGCTCAATACGGATGGTTGACCAATCCGTCTCCAGTTCTTCAGCGACCATCATGGGCAACGCTGTCCGAACGCCTTGCCCCATTTCGGACCTGTGTACCGTAACCGTCACTTCGCCGTTAGGATCAATCTTTAGAAAGGCGTTCGGCTTGAGCGGCGCCACCGGTCCCGGCGCAGCCGTGGGCGGCACAGTTGGCTCCGGCGTGGCCGAAGGTAACGTGTTCGGTTCCTGCGTAACCGGAGATAAACTTTTACACCCGGAAAGGTAAACGCCGATCACCAGGCCAGCGCCGGTCTTCACTGAGACTTGCAGGAATTCACGCCGGCTAATAATGTTGGACTTGCTCACTTTGTGCCTCCTTCTTTGGCCGCGCGGTGAATGGCGCGGCGAATGCGTTGATAGGTTCCGCAGCGGCACAGAGTGCCAGACATGGCGGCATCAATCTCGGCATCGGTGGGGTTTGGGTTCTTGGCCAGCAACGCTGCAGCCGTCATGATTTGTCCCGGCTGGCAATAACCGCACTGCGGCACATTTTCGGCGATCCAGACTCGCTGCAGCGGGTGACTGTGGTCGGGTGAAAGGCCCTCGATGGTGGTAACTCTTTTGCCGGCGATGGCAGAGATCGGCGTGATGCAGGATCGGGTCGCCACACCGTCCAGGTGCACAGTACAAGCGCCGCATTGGCCGATGCCGCAACTGAATTTAGTCCCCGTCAGGCCAAGTGTGTCGCGCAGCACCCAGAGAAGGGGCGTGTTGGGATTTGCGTCCAGCGCGTATTCTTTGCCGTTGATCGTTACAGTGATTGAAGCCATTTGCAGCCTCCTGATCAGTTATCCGAATGATAGTAAAAGTTATACGGGTGTGCAAGTCCTAAATGTGAAAAGGCATAAAAACTGCAAAATCAAAATTTTCCATTGATGCCTTTCTGGTTCCACGTTTTCGCGTTCGTTGATTGTGTCTCTGGATAAAAATTCTTATAATTATCATTAATTTCCTTCTATAAAATAAGGTAATAAGGTATGCATAGTAAAAGACGAAGGAAAAATCGCTTAGGAATATTCATTCTAGTATCAATTTTCATCCTGGGGAGCTTTAGTTTATTCGTTTTCTTTTACTCGAAAAGCAGAAGCAGCAAACTCTTAAGGCAATTAAAGGATGAAATTACAGTCGCTTCATTTAATATCAAAGTTTTTGGTCCATCAAAACTATCGAACGAATCTGTCATGAAATATATCGTTGAAATAATTAAAAGCTTTGATATAGTCGCAATACAAGAAATTCGAAGCTCCCAAAAAGATATTTTACAAGCCTTGGTAAATTTACTGGGTAATGATTGGGATTACAGAAGCTCTAATCGCCTGGGAAGAACTTCCTACAAAGAGCAATACGGCTTTGTATTTCGAAAGAATATTATAACGGTTGAAAGTACTTTCCAGGTTCTTGACCCAACCGACCTGCTCCATAGAGAGCCTTTTATCTGTTACTGCAGATCGGGTAATTTCGACTTCAGCCTGATAAATATCCATACTGATCCCGATGAGGTCAAGGAAGAGATAAATTATCTCGATGACATTTTAACTCAGGAATTGAATAAGGAACAGGACGCAATCCTCTTGGGTGATTTTAATGCCTCCCCTTCAAAGTTTGATGAGCTTGCATTAATAAGCAATCTTTTTACCGTGATCTTAGAAAAGACCCCAACGAATGTCAGGGAAAGTGCAACCTACGATAATATTGTCTTTCTTAAAACCAACGTCAGGGAGTATGTTCAAGGCGGCGTATTTAATTTTAAGAAGATCTATAACCTGGATGAAGATTTTGCCTTAAAAATTTCTGATCACTATCCGGTTTATGCTACTTTCCGAACAGATCTGCCCGATGACGACTAAAACTTCATTAATTACGGCAAACGGGAGATGCAGATGACTAAGGGAGAAGGGGTGTACGCGGCCGCCGCTTTGTCATGAAATCTTTAGTAGATTAATCGAGGTGGATGGTCTTACCGGTTTTATACGATTCAACCGCTGCGAGGCAGATCTTCAGGCTGTTCACGGCGTCGTTCACATGCTCGGTTAAATCCAGGTCGCCGGCTATAGCCCGGTATAAGTATGCCTGTTCCCGTTGGCAGAGCTCATTGTGGTCGGGTTCATCCTCGATCTTGATGATCCGATCTTTCTTGACCGGCATGCCTTTTGCGTCAGTTTCGCTGGAGTGGAGAATAATGGTGTCCACTACCGTGTGGCTGGAAACATCCGAGGGATCGACGGCACTTAAGTTCTTGTCGATGCTCACACACCCCTTGGGTCCGATAACATCTTTTACGAAGTACGCGGTCTTACTCATCATGGGTCCCCAGCCCACTTCGTACCAGCCCACGGAATTATCGTCGAACACTACCTGTAATTGTCCGTAGTTAGTTTTGTCCGGATCGATTTCTTCGGAAACACGGGCTGCGATTCCTTGTACGAGCTTCGGTTTCGCCCGAGTCATCTGGCACATGACATCCACGTAATGCACGCCGCAGTCGACGAGGGGGGGCATAGTGTTGATAAAAGTCTTGTGTACCGCCCACTCACCTCCGAAGCTCTGCTGATTCAGGTTCATGCGCATAATAAGCGGTTTTCCGAGCTCTCCGGCCAGTTCGATGAATTTCTTCCATGCCGGGTGCTGTCGAAGAATATACCCGATTACTAACTTGCGCTTCGTCGCCTTTACGATTCGGGCCACCTCTTCTGCTTCCGCTACAGTTTGTGCGAGGGGCTTTTCCATGAACACGTGGCATCCCTTTTTCATGGCAAAGATGGAGTATTCGGCATGGGTATCGGGGTACGTGTTTATCGACACTACATTGGGTTTGACTTCTTCCATCGCTCTATAGAAATCGGTGTAAATGGGTATGGACAGCTTAAGGTCTTGAGCCAGCTTTCGAGCGCGCGCCACATTCTTTGCCACCACAAACCCGGCAATGGCGTAGCCGGGAAGTTTAGAATACCCTAAAGCGTGGGAAGCACCCATGCCGCCAACACCGACCACCAAGACTTTCAATTTCTCTTCCATTTTCCAATCTCCTCTCTTTTTATCGATTATTCATCTATTATATTATGGAAGCCGATAGGCCGCCAGCCATGAATAGCTTGACGGCAGACCTTAATCTTTAGCGCGTAAGCTGACCGGCTACGTCTAAGGGAACTTCATTAATGAGGGCGTTGTTTGGGTTAAAAAACTTATGTTCATCGAGAACCAAACCGACGGTAGCGCCCTCGTTTACCGCCGCATGGAGGTTTCTCGGTTTTTTGGAGTCTCCCGATGTTTACCACAGGGAGGCCGGCTTTTATCATCCGGTCGAGGAACTCAGTATTGGGTTTCGTCCAGCAGGTGACCACATGGTCGCACTTGATCGTCATCCGTTGGAAGTTCCTGTCCAAAATGATTACCTCACCCTCTTTAATTTCATTGATCAGGCAGCTTTCGTACACCGTTACCGGATACTTAAACGGCTTTGAGGATAGAGCTTCCGCGTCGGTTTGTTTGAACCGTTTGCGGAGAACGTACATATGGATTACTTCGACCTCCGAGGCGAATTCTTTGCGGTCAGTTATGATAATTACTTCCTTCCCGATGGAGGCAAGGTAGGCAACCGTATCGGCCGCAGGATAGTGATCACCCCAAACCACTATAGTGGTACCCTCAAGCTTTCTGGGCTTACGGTCTTGCGGATAGAATTCGCAGGTGACTTTCGGGCACGCGATGACTTCTTCAAAAGGTATGACCGCGTCCTTCAAACCACTCACCTCAGGTACGTATGAGTGAGCACCGGTTGCATTTACGACTACATCGTATCCCTTAAGATCCTCAATAGCAGGTGTGGTAGAGCGCTTCACTTCAACTTTCAGATCCTCAATTTGATAGCGGATCCAGTCGCAGGATATACACTTCCGTATTGCCCTTACTTTTCCGTATTTGACTTTCACGGGCCAGTATGGATCTGCCAGCAGTTGCCGGGCCAGGCCGACCAGGTCGGTTTTCCCCTCCGCGAGAATTTGTTCACAGTATTCCGGATTGCGAAGGGTATGGCTGTTGATGATCAGAATCCTGACAACTTTCTTAATGGCTTCGGAGGCGTAGATTGTCCATCCTTCCGGATAGTACATGGGATCGAAGCCCGCACCGGGACTCTCCTGGATACACTGGCTTAAATCCAGCGCGGCTACACCGGCTTGTTCGAACACCCTGGCCACCTCGATTGATTCTGGAAGTTCACGGCCGCCGGGCACCCATTCGTCGACCGAGAATCGCACAAGCACCGGAAAATTCCGGCCGCATTTCTTCTGGATGGAATCAATAATGGCCAGGGGGAAGCGCATTCGGTTTTCAAAACTGCCGCCGAATCGGTCGTTACGCTTGTTGAGGTAAGGGCTCATGAATTGAGATATCAGGTATCCATGCGCCGCGTGCAGTTCCACGGCATCGAACCCGGCCTGCATAATACGCCAGGCTGCTTCCGAGAACAGGTCCACAAGTTCTATCACCTCATCCGTGGTGAGCACATGGACGGTCTTTTTTTTCTCATCCGCATTGGCATACACTATTTCACGGCTTTGTGACCAGGGCAATTTGACTGCCTGATCGTTGGATGTAAGCTTGCCGTCCCTGGGGAGCGCGGCTTGCCGGCCGGGGTGCTGCAGTTGTACCGCGCATTTCGCTCCATACCGATGCATACCGGCCGCCAGCCGGGCAAACCCCGGTATATAGTTGTCGTTATCGGCGTCTTGATCACCGCGCCTGTATTCGCCGGCGGCCAGGGAGAGAAAGCCAAAAAAGAGTTCACACTCGGTGTTGTTATTCCCTACGAGATCGGTTGGTTCACCGCGTTCCACCAAGGTTTCGAGCTCGTGGCTAACAGCCAGGGAGTTAAAATTGTATGGGCATACCACAATTACAAGGCCGAGGATGAGACCAAGGCTGTCCAGAACTTGATCACGCAGGGTGTCGACGCCATCAACGTTACCGCGGTTACCCCGCAGAGCGCCGAATATTCCTGCCGTCTGGCGAATGAGGCTAAAATTCCCATCCAGATCACTGAAAGCGGCATAGCCGAAGGTGCGGGCAAGCCCTTTGCCGACATCGATTTCAACTGGTTCGATGTCTACAAGATTGTGGCGAATGGACTGCGCAACGACCTTAAGGGCGACTTGAGTGTTATCTGGATCCAGGGCTTCGCCGGTACACCGCCGGTTATGCAGGGCGACAAGGGTTTCAAGGACGAGATCGCCAAGTTGCAAGGTATAAAGCTTGCCACTGCCCCCCAGGACGGGCAATATGCTACCAAACCGTCCCTGGAGATCATGAAGACTCTGGTAGAGTCCGGCTTGCAGTTCAACGTTGCAATCGGCGGCTGCCAGGAGATCACCGACGGTATTATCCAGGCTCTTAAGGAAGAGAATGTCACGCGCAACGCGGTGACCGTAGTCACCGTCAAACCTACCAGAAGAAGAGCTACACACCGGTCGTCTGGGTTAACAAGGACAACTGGCAGCAAAAATATATTCCCTGGGATGTCGATCAGAGCTGGATTCCGGTCGTGAACGAGTTTGTGAAGACCGGCCAATATAAACCCGAGTTACAGAAGAAATAATTTCCGAACAAGACGCATACAAAGGACAAAGGGTCGCGGGAGGGTCTCCCGTTGACCCCCTTTTAAGTGTGTAACCTTTCGGATGGGGAAGAAAAGTGTGCCGACAGAAAACATCCTGGAAACAGTAAGGGTCAGCAAGAGCTACCCGGGAGTGCAAGCCCTCGAGGGGATCGACTTCGACCTCAAGTTGGGAGAGGTCCAGGCTCTGGTGGGGCAGAATGGAGCAGGCAAGTCGACCTTTGTCGAGATCATCGCCGGTTCTATGCGGCCCGATTCCGGGAAAATCATTCTAGAGGGAAACTCCTACCCTTACTTTGACCCGTCCAGATCAATCGAACTGGGCATTCAGACGGTCCACCAGGAAAATCAGTTGGTGGACGAGCTCTCGGTGGCTGAGAACATCTACCTCTACAACCTGCCTCGAAATCGGTTTGGTTTCGTGAACTATCCTGACTGCCTGAAGACAGCCAATGCCCTGTTCACGGAGCTGGGTATTACCATTTCCTCCGGTAAGAAGATGACCCAGTTGACGTTTATCGAAAAAAAACTCGTCAGTATCGCCAAGGCCTTTTCCCGAAAAGCCAAGATCCTGATCCTCGACGAACCGACCGCATCGCTCGACGAGAAAGGAAAGAACATCCTTTTCGACATAATCCGTAAGAACACGGCGAAAGGCTTAAGTATTATCTACATCTCCCACAACCTCGGCGAGATATTCGAGATTTGCGACCGCGTGACGGTCTTCAAAGACGGGAAGAAAGTCGCGACCCACAATGTGGCGGAGATCGACATGCACACTGTGGTCCAGGAAATGATAGACCGGTCCACTAACTCGCTCTATAAGAAAGACCGTATCTCCCCGGGCTTTAAGGAGGAAGCCCTGGAGGTGGTCGATTACTCCCGCTCGGGAGTAGTGGAGCACGTCTCCTTCACGGTTAGAAAGAAGGAATAACCGAATATGAAATCAACGGCAGTTGCCCCGACCGGCAAGAGGCAAACGAGGGTTACCCAGTCTATCATGCTCATTGTCATCATCATTGCCATCTGCCTTATAACGTCGCTCGTAAACCCGAGGTTCTTGCGGGTCCAGAATCTCATCAACATTTTCCAACAGATTTCCATCCTTGGCATCGTCGCCAGCGGTATCGGCATGCTCCTGGTGGCCGGGCAGATCGACATTTCTGTCGGCAGTCAGATTTCTTTGATGGGTGTAATCCTGTCCATGGTAATTCAGAAGATGATGGGGCTCCCAGACGGCGGTGTGCCGGCCTGGCAGGCGGCGTCAGCCATTCCCCTGGCTGTGGCGGTGACTTTCGCGGTGGGATTCCTTCTGGGCCTGATCAACGGCATCACTGTAATCAAGTCGAGAGCCGCTTCCTTTATTATTACGCTGGGTTTCATGACGGTCTACCACGGCGCAGCCCTGCTCACGAGCGGCGCGGATTACCGTCATCGCCTACATTGTAGTGGGACTGTGCAATGCTCTCGCGGCTATTATCCTGATCTCACGGGTCGGCTCCGCTTTGGCTACGACCGGTGATGCGTACGCGCTGGACGCCCTGGCTTCGGTAATAGTCGGCGGCGTTGCTTTGGCCGGAGGAAAGGGAAACGCGCTGAACATTTTCCTGGGCGTCGTCCTCGTCGGAGTGATCAGCAACGCGTTGATCATCATGAACGTCAACCCGTACGTGCGCGACGTGGTTATTGGACTCATCATCATAGCCGCGGTG
>JBFMGN010001015.1:0-1517 GCA_040752435.1 Spirochaetota bacterium | reverse complement strand
CAGAAATAAAATCCTGATAATCGCCGCTGTCGGGCCCGGGTGTATTGGTGGGTACAGCCAGCATAACATGTTCACGAAAGGGAAAAGGGGACGGTAGACTGTATGAAGATACGGAACGAATCGTCTGCTTTTGAAGCCCGACTCTGGACATCCAGAAGGAGAAATTACCTCTGACGGCGAGGGTTGCAGAAGTGCAGACGATGGTTTTATACGGTTCAAAAACTGCCTCGCACATTAAATCCGTTATGTCCAGAGGAGTGATTATAAACTTGAAAAACGTATCCCCGCTTTGAGAACGCACGCCTTCGATCCAGAAGATTTTTCCGGGATGCTCCTCTATCCTGTGGAATTGCTCACAGATCGACAAAATCCCTGAAAGTCTCCGCACTACAATTCTGATTTCATAGGCAAGTGAACTCTCACTATCTTCCTCGTTAAGGCCGCTTAATGATTCTTCAAGGATTTCAACCAGATCTGCAATTCGTTGCTGCAACTCCGACATCGGCTCAATTATCCGGTTTCCAATCACTTTCAAAGTCTCCGGCGTTATCCTTAAGGTCTGGTTGTTTCCCATGCAGCCGGATACCAGATTATCCAAGACATCCATCTGTTCATCCACCGAATAAACCGCTCCTGGGATTTTTTTAATCGCCTCACCCTGCCCGCTCAATTTCTGGAGGTATAAAGCCAGCCCGAATGTCCGGCCGGCCTTGCGCCTGTATAAACTGAATAACGGCTTTGCCACGGTGAACCTGTGCATGGTTTCTGAAAAAAAGGATGTGGCACTGTTTTCGATATTATGGGCCTCGTCAAAAATAATCCGCTTAAAGGGAGGAAGTACGGCAGTGCTCTCAAAACCGGCTCCGGAAATCCTCATGGAAAGATCAGAAAAGAGTAAATGGTGATTAACGATAAGAAGACCCGCTGAGGAAGCTTCCCTCCTCGCCTTGAGGACGAAACAAGTTTCGCGATATGGACAGCGAAGCCCCATGCATGCATCCGCCTCAGAACACACCTTAGACCACAACTGTTCTTTCGGATAGAAAGAAAGATCGGTTTTACTGCCGGTCTTCGATGTCTCCACCCATTTTTTTAAGGTATCAAGCTCCGAGTCTTGTTCCCGGAAAAGGGGATCCTCTCCAAGGGCCTCTTCAAGACGCCGGCGGCAGATATAGTTGCCCCTGCCTTTGACCAATACGGTTTTTACCTTGCTGGGCAGCATCCTTTTTACCAGGGGAATATCTTTTTCCACCAGTTGCTGTTGAAGATTTATAGTGGCGGTGGAAACTACAACCCGCTCTTCATTCATCTCCGCCCATTTCATGGCCGGTATTAAGTATGCCATTGACTTGCCGACCCCGGTGCCTGCCTCGACGACACAAATACTGTCCCGGTTAAAACTTTTAACAACCGCCTTAAGCATTTCGACCTGAGATTCCCTCGGTTCGAAGGTTTCGATTTCTCTCTTAAGAGTTCCTCCTGGTTCCAGATGGGCTGCAAGCTCATTTTCATCCAGG
>JBFMGN010001014.1:0-1526 GCA_040752435.1 Spirochaetota bacterium | reverse complement strand
AAGAAAATAATAGTATAGGGATAACCAGGTTAAAACCGGAAATCCACGTAACAAAAAACGCCAAAAGCGTGGCCAGAAAAGATAAAATGATATTTAAGATTAGGGATTTATTTTTCATTTTGCACAAATTTAGCGTAAGCTTGGATAATTTGTTGTACAAGTTCGTGTCTTACAACATCGTCTCCGGTTAGGAATATAAATTTTATCCCTTTTACCTCTTTAAGGATATCTATTGCCTGCAGAAGTCCTAAGGGTTTACCTCCGGGCAGATCGCTTTGAGTGATGTCTCCGGTGATAACGGTTTTTGAGTCAAAACCCAGTCTTGTTAGAAACATCTTCATCTGTTCGGTTGTGCAATTCTGGGCCTCATCAAGTACGATAAAGGCATCGTTTAGGGTTCGTCCGCGCATATATGCAAGTGGCGCAACTTCTATTATTCCCATTTCAATATACTTTTCTATTCTTTCTGCTTCCATCATATCGTATAGAGCGTCATAAAGCGGACGAAGATATGGAGAGATCTTTTCATACATATCGCCTGGTAGGAAACCTAAACTTTCTCCGGCTTCAATGGCCGGCCGGGTTAAAATAATGCGTCTTACCTCTCCACTTTTTAAAGCAGAGACCGCCATTGCCATAGCAAGATAAGTTTTTCCTGTTCCCGCGGGCCCAACCCCAAAGACAATATCGTGTTTCCTAATCGCTTCAATATAAGAAAATTGCCCTTTAGTCTTAGGAGTAATGCTTTTTTTCTGCTGAGAAACGCCTAATTTCTCTTCAGAAAACTCTAGGAGATCAACTCCCTCTTTGAGAGTTGCTTGAGGTTTCTTTATTAGATAACGAATGTCTTGTTTTTTGATTTCTTTTTTGCTTTTAGCCATTTCTAATAATTGATTTAGTAATTGATTTGCTTTTTCAAGGCCGCGTTTATTTCCAGTGAGTTTTAGCCCTTTTGAGTTCGTGACAATCTTGACATTACAATTTTCTTCAATGAGCTTAAGGTTCTCGTCGTACTGTCCGACTATCGCCTGTAACTCATCTGTGCTATTGATTGTAATTATTTTTTTCAACTCGCAAGCTCTATTCGGGTATATTAAGTGTCATTCCCGGCTTGATCCTGTTGGGATTCGCAAGTTTATCTCTGTTAGCGTCGTAAATCTTCTGCCATTTCCTATAAGTGCCATAGAATTGCTTAGAGATTTTCTGAAGAGTATCGCCGCTGGCAACTTTATAGGTTTTAAAAGTTGGCGTTTCCGGCATGGATTCACTTTCTTCGGCTAAGAAATCTTCTTCCATGATAGGTTTTTCTGTAGTAACGATTGTTTCTTCTGAAGGTTGTGGCTGCGACATTTTCTTGAATTTAGCTGGATTACCGAATTCGATCTCGGTAACGTATGTGTCTCGCGTAGTAGATTTAGGCTGCACTGCTTCGGTGGAAGTCGATCCGGATAAATAACCTCTGTTTCCTGATACTTCTTGATCAACTCTTGGCTTTATTACTTTATAGGTTCTAACGGCGCATCCAC
>JBFMGN010001013.1:0-1526 GCA_040752435.1 Spirochaetota bacterium | reverse complement strand
TTATTTTATCGGTATTGGTTCCTCAAATACCGGCGGCCGGTCCGAGGATATGGAAAAAGCCAGGGAAAAAGCTATTGCCTCCCTGGCCGCTTCAATTTCGGTGCAAATCGACAGCGAACATACCTTTGTATCCAGAGAAGACAGCCGGGGAGGCTTTTTCGAGTCGGCCGAGAGCCGGATTACCGAAACGGTAAATCAACATATAAAGCTGCTCGAGGTTGTAGATACTTATTACTCAAAAGAACTTGGATACTGGTATTATGTACGGCTGAACAAAAAAGAATGGAGGGAATTGCAACAGAAAGAGACGGCTGAACTTAGAGAAAGGGTTGGCGCCCTTATCCAATCAGTCCAGTGGGAAAAGGATAATACTGTTTCCATATCGGAAGTACTTTCAGTTCTCTGGAAGGGATGGCACCTTCTGGTATCATCCCCCTATGGTTCCTCCATACGGATGGATGAAGGCGGTACCAGTGATTATGGGCTTGATATGCTCGAAAAAAAAATAAATTTTATTAACAGCCTTCTCTTTTTAACGGTTGAACCCGAAGATCTTCAATTTGAGAAAGGAGAGATACCCAGGATAACTATAGGCGTAAAAAGCAAAGGGCAGGAACTGGGATTTAAAAACCCCCCTGGTTCTTTTCGTATAAAGCTGGAATTCAAAGATTCGGACGGCCCCCGGTCTATGGAGGTTCTAACCGATAATAATGGCGTGTATAATGGCAGCCTTGATTTATTAAGGGTTTCCGCCGAAACCATAAAAGTACATAGTTCCCTAACCCTTGAACAGTTTAACATTAAACCGGACCTTGTTCCGAAGGGGATTATGCTGCCCGAAAAAGATTTTACCGTAACAGTCGTGCCTGTAACATTGGGATTCAGAGTCGAAGTTAAGGGCTACGATAAGCATGATTCCGTCTATAATTCACTGTTGTCGATTTTCTTAAGCCGGCTTCCCTACAAACTGGATACTCTTTCTTCCGGTCTACCGGAACTCAATGGCAGTACCGGTAAAACGACCCTGCTATGTTCCCTGTATTACCGGGATGTTCCCAAGAATGATTATGGCATAGCTATCGTGTATGCCAGGGCGGTTATATCCCTGGTAAAGAGTACCAAAGTGTTGTTCAGTTTTGAAACCGAAGAAATGAAAGAAGGCGGGCTTGACTCCGATCAAGCGCGTGACCGGGCAACCCAGAAATTATTGAAAGCCATAGATAATGATAAAGATTTAATTGAGCATTTACTCCGGGCTGTATTGGATGCCTTGGGGAAAAAAGAATAACTTGTAGAATTATATCCGTTCCACAGGGATAGCAAATATGTTACATTCATACCCATGAATCTAAAAGCACATATTCCTGCCATTTTCACGCTGTACCGCGGGCTGCCCAGGAGTATCTATATCCTGTTCTTTGCCAGAATCGTCAACTGCATGGGAAGTTTTGTCTTTCCGTTTCTTACCATGTTTCTGACTCAAAAACTTGAGCTTTCAACGGGCGAGGCCGGAATCATTATTTTTC
>JBFMGN010001012.1:0-1529 GCA_040752435.1 Spirochaetota bacterium | reverse complement strand
GCTTATAATATGTATATGCCTACGCCAGAAGAGCCCTACCATGAACCAGGAGGGGACATGGTTGTACGTCAAGGAAGTAAATATGCAGAAACAATGGACGATCTGAACGAATTAAAGAGGCAAGAAGTAGAAAGGAAAATATACAATAACAGGCGAGAAGCACAAAAATTATCAAAAAAAGCGAGTGAACTTACTGAAAAATTGAGCAATGAAACAGACCTGATAACAAAGCAAGAATTGGAAATAGAACTGGAAGCTCAAAAATCCAGTTTGCAAAAACTTCAATCTGAATACGCTGAGCTAACGATGCGCAGAATATTACGAGATCCTTATGACGATGAGACTTTAAAGGAGATATTGGAAGCTAATAAACCTTCGCCGCTCCCTCCTAGACCTGATGGTTCCCCGCCCGACGGCCCTTATGTTGACGAAGAGAGTTGGCTGGTAGTTCCTGGCGGTAACAATGAATTAAGAAAATATAATATATTACCTCCAAGGGGTTCTAAGGAGACCGAGGGGAGTGGTTTTAAAGTTTCCCCAGGCCAGTATGATATCAAATCTGGTGGAGAATATACTTTTCGAGAGATAGATCGAGAGATTAGGATTAAGCCAGACGGCTCTGTAGAACTGTCTGACCCCGGGCAGCCTAACGATTCGCCTCTTCCCGAAACACTGCCATTCCAGCAGCCGTCTGAGTCGCCTTCACGACCGTATCCTTCGCAGCCATCCCCTCCGCGACCCGGGCAAACGCCACCCGACGCCCAGTTGCCCGGCGAAGCCCAGCAGAGTCCGACTTCGACTCAAATCCCAAAAACTCCACCAACACCAGATCCAACTGCAACACAGGAAATACCCGAAGGTCATCCGCGGCCGGGAGAAACCGTACAAAGGGTGAAATTGGTTGAAGAACCCAAACCTGAAGAAGCTGCTGAAATATTTCTTTCTCAACAACCGCCCGATCCTAATATTTATAGATATCAGACCGGTGGTGGTTTTAGTAAGGCAGGTGGATATCTTCTTGATAGGTTAGCAACAGGGGCAGAATATATGGAAAAAGAAATAAGAAGCCTGCCCGATACCATAACCGAAACAGCAAAGAAAATGTATGATAGTTTGTTTTCTCCAACTGGACCAAATAGCCCCGAGCAAGTAACTGAAATGTCAGGTATTCCTGGATTGTCACTCGAGTTGCAAGCGGGAGGAGGGCTTGTCTATGACAAGAAGACAAGTAAAAAAGAAAAATCGCAAACGCAAGTAACGGAAAGTTACAATCAGGCGTTGGAAAATTACAAAGAAGCGGAAAATGTTTATAAAAAAGCGGCAAATGATTATTTTAACGGGAAATCAAACGAACAAGCATGGACGGAAGCGAAGGATAAATTTCAGAAAGTGGCCGATGAATATCGCGATGCGAGCCAAAAATATGATGCCAACACAAAGGCAACCGATGCTTATAATCGTGGAGATATAACAGCTGAACAAGCCATTAGTATGCAAGACCGTATCGCCAAGGGAGAACTTACTCCCGA
>JBFMGN010001011.1:0-1535 GCA_040752435.1 Spirochaetota bacterium | reverse complement strand
GAGAAACCTGTGTCCATTTATGCGGCCGCCATAACGCTCATCCTTGTAATGGATCCCTTCGGTAATATTCCCCTCTTTTTGTCTATCCTGGAAAGCTTTAATCCACAGCGGCGAAAAGTCATTATTCTCCGCGAAATGGTTATCGCATTTGTCATATTAACCATCTTTCTCTTTTTTGGAAAATACATTCTGTCCGGGATGCATATCTCTGAGCCGGCCTTAAGCATCTCGGGCGGGGTTATCCTGTTTTTAATAGCTATAAAAATGATTTTCCCATCCATAAGCTTCCTGTATTCCGAAAAAACAGCCTCGGAACCTTTAATTGTTCCCCTGGCGGTTCCTTTTGTGGCCGGACCGTCTTCAATGACAATGGTAATCTTTTTCTCCACTAAAGAACCCCACAAAGTGCTGTTATGGTTTCTCGCCCTGACTATTGCCTGGCTTGTAAACTCCGTTATTCTATTTCTAGCCGACATAATAAGAAATTTTTTAGGGGATAGGATTATCAAGGCGATCGAGAGGCTGATGGGCATGATTCTGACCACCCTTGCAGTCCAATTGCTGCTGACAGGTATAAAGGACTTCCTGACTATTTTGAAATAATCGAAAAGGAATGCAGTTTGACTATATACTTTTTTAAAAGAGGATGGAAATAATGGAAAAACGGGACATGAAACGGTGGCATTTGATCTATTATCTGCGTGTTTTCGACAGAAATACCAATAACCTGATAGGAAACCTTGTGGATATCACAACAGAGGGGATTATGCTGATCAGTGAAAAACCCATCAATACTAATCAAATATACTATTTCAGAATGGATCTGCCGCAGGCGGTCGAAGGCAAAAAGGAAATTCAATTTGACTGCCAAAGCCTCTGGTGTAAAAATGATGTAAACCCGGACTTTTACGATACAGGCTTTAAATTTGTAAATATTTCGGATAACGCCAGAAAGATTATTACCGAGCTTATCAATACGTTTTTTTTCCGGGACTGAAGTAATAGTCCGACATTGGCTGTCGCCACTGTCGGACTTCGCCTGTCCTCATCGTTCTGCGATGAGGACATACAATATTATTCCGCTCGAAGCAAAGCGCGTAAGCGCTGTACTTTATTATACTTCTTCGCAAACTGCGAAGAGATTACAGTGGAATAGCATAATGGGATAATACCTGGTACGGAGTTGAAAATGCGGAAAAACTGTAAAACATTGCTGGTATCGTATGCCTGGAATGCAAACAAGGTATATCCAAACTGCTTTTTGTGTAACAATACGATAACTCCCGGGAAAGGTGACTATATTTTCAGGCTGAAAGATACGAAAGACAAAAAGCAAGAGAATTTTATCTGTAAAAATTGCGTCCTTAAGCTGCAATCCTCGGAGAAAAAGCTGAAAATCGTTTCCAGCGGTTATTTTTTAGATATGATTAATCTGAAAACAGCCTACTGGCGAATGAAATAGCAGTCTGAACCTGAAATTAATAAAGCAGGTGATTATGCTATTCCACTAGAATGGTGTCGCAGTCTGCGACACA
>JBFMGN010001010.1:0-1541 GCA_040752435.1 Spirochaetota bacterium | reverse complement strand
CCTTCCGGCAGTTTCAGCCTGCCGGCCCATTCTTTTGTTAAAAGCCCGGCCGCATCCTTTATGGAAAAAGCGTGATCCGGCAATGTTTTTCTGACACGTACAAGTCCGGGATCAAGCTTTTCAAGAAAGACTTCTTCCGGGTATCCGCCCCAGGCTGTATGAAACATCGCCTTATGGCCTGCGGCGCATATTCCCCGCTTTATTTCTCCCGGTTTTATCGTGCCGGTTAATATGGCAGGAATCCAATCGACGCATTCAACCCAGGTATACGCGGCATTGAATACGGTTTTATCCACCCTTAAACAGTGGAGCACTTTCGCCCAGTACCATTCGGAGGAATAGGTGCCTCCGCATTTTGCAAGATACTGAGGCCTGATTTTACGCGCCAGGCCGGTTATTTCCTCCGCCTCGGCAAAAGCGGTATGATCTTTCCAGAGCCAGGCATAAGCGTTGGGATTGTTTTTGAATTCCGGTTTGAACGCCAGCGGTGTTCCGTCCCTATCCACCGGAATAGGCGTACTGCCTGTAGTGTCGACACCGATACCGATTATGGCCTTTGGATCGAAAGATTTATCTTTTACTGCCAGCTTCAGCGACCTGGTAATGGACGCGTATATGCCGTCAACATAATCCTGGGGGTGCTGCCGTGCCAGGTTCGGATCCGATTTGTCGACGATAATGCCTGCCTCACCGTGTTTATAATTCCATACGCTGGTTGCAACTTCCCTCCCGGTGGCAACATCGACGATCAATGACCGCACTGAATTGGTACCAAAGTCCAGGCCGAGTGTATACTTTGATCCCATCTGCTTCTCCTTTTTTTCGATATTACTTATGGTAGTATGTGTCGATTCTGAGGTACCTGGTAAAGGCTTCGTAAAGGATTTCAGCGACACCGTAACCGCCGAAAGTTTCAAGGGAATCCTCGGTAACTCTACCTTCGCCGATATAGCTTCTAAGCCTCCCGTTTCTATCGTCGGTTGTAAACCGGGCGAAAGTAAGGTCTCCGGCTTTTATCGGACCGACACAGGTACCATAGCTGTTCTCTTTCCCTACCTTTCCGGCTATTATCTCCTGGAAATCCATTTTCATCTCTTTAAAAAAGTACTTCGGCAGATTGCTGCAATGGAAGAGGATACATTTGTCCGGATTATCGCTGAAGTTATTGTTCCAGTCAAGGAGAGCACTAGGGGAACCAGATGCAAGTTGAAGGGCATACATTGCAAGGGCGCCGGTTACATCTACTTCACAGGCGCTGGGATTAAGAGCATTGCTTAAGAGGCTCATTAATAAAATACCCTCAGAAAATCCTCGCCAAGACCAGATGACTTCGCTTCATACCATAAGTAACCAGCTATAACATCTTCCTCGACTTCGGGAAGGAAACGCAGTTCGTATGTCATTTCCTTTTTTCTATTTTCGCTTGAAGTTCCTCTATAGTTAAAAGTCTTCCACCAGCAGATTCATACCTCTTGAGTCTTCTGTCTAATTCATCAATATGGCTCTGAGGAACTGTCACATTAGATTCAGCCGAAGAGATG
>JBFMGN010000101.1:0-8293 GCA_040752435.1 Spirochaetota bacterium | reverse complement strand
CTTAAAGATATCGAACGATATAAAAAGAATGATGGGAATTTTATCTTTCTCTTGAGCAGGTGTAATGAAGTCCTTGGTAACCTGGATAGTGCCATCGTGATATCGGAAAGGGGGATAAAACTTTTCCCCGATGATCTGCGATTCAAGAAAATGCTTATCCGGTTAAGCGATATATACCGCAATAGGATGGCCCTGGAATTTCAAAAAGAAAACAGCGATAATCAACTTCCCCTTGAACTGCTTTCGGATATAATTGCGTTAACCCGGGACTACGAAGTAAAAAATAAACTTCTGGATTTGTATTTCAGCCGGGGTGGAAAATCGGCAGGCGCCATATTGGAAAAATTATCTTATAAGAAAACCGTAGTAAAAGAGCAAATTTCAAAAGAGGATATCGATTCATTTTTCAATACCGGTGAAATCAGGGATAAAGTAAAACTTCTCAGGTTCCTGCAGCTAATTGAAGGTAAAGAATTAATCTCTTATACCGTGGAAAAACTAAAAAATTTTACCGGTGATGTAATTCTTGATGTGGATGATAACGGTTACTTCGAAGAAATGATTTCGTATTCCGGCGGTATTATTCAGCGGTATAGGGTTGATGAAAATCAGGATGGGATTTCGGAATATGAAATAACATTCGAACAGGGAAAACCTGCGAAATTCGAAAAGAGGAAAGATTCAACTTCTCAAATCCTCATGTTTGGTGATTATCCCGCTGTTACGGATCTTATTCTTACGAAAAATGACAGGCAAGTAATCTATAACTTTCCGTCTGAAACAGTTTTTTTCCCGTGTATGGAAAGGGGAAACGAAGATGTACTATTTATACCTGCAATCAACAGGGAGCTTGAAATTACGGAAGGCTATGCCCGCACTGTTTCCTTAAGCATCACAGAAGAAGTACCCAAGGTGAAAGGAGGCAGTGATTCGGAATCCGGCAGAACGGTAATAAAATGGAAACCCCTGGTAGACAGCCTGATCTGGCAGAGGGAAGAGATAGCCAGCAGGGATGTTCCCCGTTATATTACGATTTTCCATGGTGATAATATCGTATTAGGTGAAAGGGACTACAACCGGGATAATCTTTTCGAAGTGAAAGAAAAATACGAAAACGGTAAATTATCATCGATTCAATATGACAGTAATAACAATAATATTCCGGAATACACGCTGTTTTTATACCCGGATAGAAATGTACAGTCCTGGGATTTTAACGATGACGGCCTGGCCGACTGCACAGAATACGGCGCTGAGGGCGGCGTTATTATCCGAGAGTATTCATCGGGAATGAACGGGCTGTTCGACACAAAAATTGAATATAGGGGGAATACTATTATTCGTATTACCCGCAATAGGATTTCAATGGATGTCTTCAGAGATAAGCAAACAAATATTTTCTGGATTGGTCTAAGGCCGGAAGCATTAATTTCTATCCCCCCGAATTATAACGGGCTTCTGGTCGTGGGAAATAAAAAATACCTTGTGTTTCAGATTTCGGGTATAAGATATGTCGAGGTTGTGGATTGAAAAAGACGTTATTTCTTTTTATAATCACCAGTTTAATAATTGTATCATGTACTACCACTTCCGATAAAAACTATTACATTCCAGGTTTAAACGATACAACCCTGCACAAAATTCAGGATTTAATAAATGCGGGTAATCCCTTCCAGGCAATTCAGGATCTTTCATACTTGTACCGTGAAAACCGCGGCATTCCAAACGATCAGTTGGACAATTTGTATAAAAGATCGAGTGAAGAGATCTCCCGCCGGTTTTTGGAGGCGATCGATAAAAAGGATTTTCTAAGAGCCCATTCCATATTTCAATCGGCGGGAACTCTCGGTATTTTAAAAAATCTGCTGCCCTGGAATGAACATGAAATCTATAAAGCTCTGGCGGATAAGTATTACAATGAGGGAAAGATGATTCCGGCCCTGCTTGTTTTCTTGAAAGTTATAGAAACGGGTACCCCTTCACATGCAGAGTTTAAAAAATACGGGGATCTGGCCCTCCAGGAAGAGAATCAGTTTGCCTTAAAAAAAATTACTGCAGCCATGGAAAAAACAGGATTACCAGTCCTTGAGGATTATAAACAACTGGTAAACAGAAACCCTCCCCCCTCAGATATGATGAAAGGAACCGTTACGATCTGGGTCAATAAAGGTATTAAGGTAGAGCAGGGTGTCGGATATCCGGACCGGGTTATCGGCAGTGGTTTCTTTATTGACAAACGGGGTTACCTAATAACCAATCATCATATTATTGACAGTGAAGTCAATCCGAAATATGAAGGTTATTCCCGGCTTTATATTCGCCTCTCCAATTCAAAAGCCGATAGGCTTCCGGCAAAAGTCGTGGGTTATGATCAGATATTCGATATTGCCTTAATAAAAATAGAGGTCGATGCACCCTACATTTTTTCTCTCAACGACAAGGAAGATTTCCTGCCGGGTGAAAAAATTTATGCCATTGGTTCTCCGGCGGGACTGGAAAATACCATTACCTCCGGAATAATTTCCGCTACCCGCCGCAGATTTCTCCAGATGGGAGACGCAATGCAGGTTGATGTACCCGTAAATCCCGGAAACAGCGGTGGGCCGCTTTTAAATGATAATGGCGAACTGGTGGGAGTGGTATTTGCGGGGTTGGAACAATTTGAAGGCATCAACTTTGCCATACCCGCCCACTGGGTCAGTACCATCCTCCCCGACCTTTACTTGACAGATGAGGTGAAACATAGTTGGCTGGGACTCGCGGTTCATGAGGAAAATAACGGACTCGAAATAATGTATGTCGTACCGGGGGAACCTGCCCAGAGAGGTGGCTTAAAAGAAGGAGATATTATCCTCTCCATAAATGGGAAGAAGTTGACAACTATCCGTGATATGCAACAGTACCTTCTGTCATACCGGCCGGATTCACTGGTGGAACTTCAATGGACCAGAAACGGAGAGGAATATTCCAGTTTTTTCAACCTTACTGTTCGCCCGTACAGGCCCATGGATGTCGCTATTAAGAGAGATGTCCGAAATAAACTTTTTTTACCTCTCTTCGGCTTAAAGCTAGAGGTAGCGGGCAGAAGCTTTCTCTCACAAAATTATACGGTAACAAAAGTATACCGTGGATCTATTGCAGATGAATCCGGGATCTCGATAAATGATCCTCTTTCAATACAAGATTGGAAGGTAGATGAAGAAAATCGATATGCGATCCTTCAGTTGAATATTAAGAAAAGAAAAGCCGGGTATTTACAGAATATTATCCAGATTGCCGCCTACCTCGAGGTCGATTTTTTTATTTAGGGCATCGACTCATTGCATTTCATATCTTTCCTCGTTTATAATTAAAATAATAAAGATAATGAAGGATATCCGCAGATCGTATGAAGAAAGTCAGTGTTCTTATCGTTGAGGATGAGGGCATAGTTGCGATGGATATGCAAACTCGGTTGAAGCAGCATGGCTATGAAATTGTCGATCTTGTCGTATCCGGGGAAGCTGCAATCCAGTCTGCCAGGCTTAAACGACCCGACCTGATCCTGATGGATATCCTGTTAAAAGGCGACCTTGACGGAATTGAGACGGCGAATCTTATTAAAAAGGAGCTTGATGTTCCCATAATTTTCGTCACCGCTTATGCCGACAAAAATACCCTTGAAAGGGCTAAAGTCATTGATGCTTTCGGTTATATCATAAAACCCTACCATGAAAGGGAATTATATACCAATATTGAAATTGCAATTTATAAGCACAGAATAGAACGCAAATTGCGTGAAAGCGAAAAAAGATTGGATATAATCCTCCGCAGTATGACAGATGGCGTTATTGCGCTTGATGAGAACAGAAAAATTACATTCATCAACCCGGCGGCTGAAAAGATGACCGGTTGGACCAAAAGCGAGAGTATCAACAGAAACATTGATGAAATTTTCCCCGTATCCTGGAATGATGGAGAGCGCAAGAATTCCCATGAAAGCTTTGATTTTATTTATACGGTAAACACGGTTTTTAAAACCAGGGATGATAGGTATATCACGATTGAAAAAACGGAAGCGCCTCTCCTTGAAGGCCCGGATAATTATGTCGGATCAGTCATTATTTTCAGGGATATTTCGGAAAGAAGACAATACGAAACTGCATTATTACGGGCAAAAAATGCTGCTGAAGCGGCCAACAGGGCAAAGAGTGAATTCATTGCAAATATAAGTCATGAATTGCGGACACCGTTAAACAGTATCCTCGGAATGGTGGAGCTCGCCTTCGACCTTGCCGGCAATAAGGAAGAAATTGAATACCTGAATATTATTAAACATTCCGGCGAAACGCTCTTAAATGTTATCAACTCTATTTTGGATTTTGCCAGAATAGAAGCCGGTGAAATAAAAAAACGGTCGGGCGCATTTAACATCGAAAACCTTCTTAAAACCTCCATAAAAAAATATAAAAATAACGCATCAAAGAAAAATATTGATATTCAACTTGCAATCGATCCGAAATGTACCCGTATGCCGGTAGGCGATTTTGCCAATTTACAGAAAATAGTTGAAAAACTTATAGATAATGCTGTTAAGTTTACCCAGTCCGGATATATTAAAATTAACCTGTGGGAGGAAAAATCTGAAGATTCTGAAAAGAAACGTTTTTTTCATTTTACTGTGAAAGATACCGGAATTGGGATTCCCTCTGAAAGGAGAGAAAGTATTTTCCAGATTTTTACCCAGGCTGATAGTTCCTATACAAGGGACTACGGAGGTGTTGGGCTTGGTCTGGCACTGGTTAAAAATACTGTTGAGTTTTTAGGCGGTAAAATATGGGTGAACAGTAAAATAGGTGAAGGGAGCGAATTCCATTTTACCTTTCCTTTCCAACTGGACGTGCCCGACGGGTCTGAAGGTTGCTTAATCGTAAATAACGATTCATTTGATAAAGTTATTAAGCCGGATAGTATCAATGCAGCGGTACGAGAGCTGAATGAAGAACATGATGATGATATGATGAAAATAAAAACGTACAATGAAGCCAAAGGGAAAATAATTAAAGGTACACACTCTAGCGAGGCCGAAATATTTTTTGAATTTATTAATGAGCTTAAGATATTAGCCGAACGAAAAGCTTTTAATGAAGTTTCCGAAAAATCCATGCAGTTTAAAAATATTTTAAATATGCAAAATGAAAATATGAAATGTAAAAACCAACTCGCTGAAAATCTTTTTAAACTGATCCTTGCCGCGCGGAGAGAGGATAAAAAAAAGGTTGATGCTATTATAAAACATATTGAAACACTGTATTCAGTTCACGACCATAAGGCAAAAAATCAGAAGAAAAATTAAAAATGAATATAAATAAGGTATTACGGTGATGGATAAACCTAAAATACTTATTGTAGAAGATGAACTTATTGTCGCTCTTGATATTGAACGACAACTTAAAAGATTAGGATACTCGGTGGCAGGTATACATGCATCCGGTGAAGATGCCATCCATGATTTTGAAAAACTTAATCCCGACCTGGTTCTTATGGATATTATGTTACAAGGTAAAATGGACGGCGTCGAAACCGGCAAGATGATACACGATCAATATCATATCCCTGTAATTTTTATTACAGCTTATGCCGATGAAAAAACAATTCAACGCGCTAAATTTATCGAACCTTTTGGATATATAATAAAACCCTTCGAAGAACGCGAGCTTCATACAACAATAGAAATGACCTTGTATAAATCTAAAATTGATAAAGCTTTGGCAGAGAGGGAACACCTTTTATCCATTACATTGGGCAGTATTAACGATGCAGTAATTGTTACAAATGGTGAAAATAAAATTGAATTCTTGAATCCCGCAGCGGCTAGGTTGATCGGTTTAAAAAGTGATGATGCAATAAACAAGGACTTTACCGAATTATTTAAAATTAAATACCTGAAACAGAATTCCAGTTCGGTATATCCGGACAATGAAACCTCGGAATTACTATCTATGGGGCATTCAATTCCTATCGAAATTTATTCCTCTCCAATAATTGACGAACGTAAGAAAAAATTCGGAACCGTTTGGGCATTGCATGATATCTCTGAACGTAAACAAGCTGAGAAAGCCCGTAAACAGCTTGAAGAGCAGCTTAGGCAGTCCCAGAGAATGGAAGCCATGGGGCGGCTGGCCGGAGGTATTGCGCACGACTTCAACAATATTTTGACCGTGATAATGGGTTATAGTACAATGATTGTTGAAAAACTGAAGGAACAAAGCCCGATCAATCAGGACATTGAAGGGATTCGTGATGCTGCCCGCAAAGCCGTCACCCTTACCAGGCAACTGCTGACCTTTTCCAGAAGCCAGATTTTAAAGCCGGAGGTTATCAATCTAAACAAGCTCGTTAAAGATATAGAGAAGATGATTAAAAGGCTTATCAGGGAGGATATTACCGTCCAGCTCCAGTTAGATTCGGATTTTCCGTACGTTTTTATCGATCCCAACCAGATGGAACAGGTCCTTATCAATCTTTCGGTCAATGCACGCGATGCAATGCCCTCCGGGGGAACTCTGATTATAGAAACAAAAAACGTTACGTTGAACGAACCGGATGTCTCTGCTATGGGAACAGTCCCCCCTGGTACCTATGTATCTCTCTGCGTTACCGATAGCGGTATCGGCATGGAAGAGGAGAGCTTGCCCCAAATTTTTGAACCTTTCTTTACGACGAAACCGAAGGAAAAAGGAACCGGTCTCGGACTTTCAACGGTATATGGAATAATCAACAAGAGTAACGGGTTTATACAGGTAAAAAGTTCACGATACCGCGGCAGTACTTTTATCATTCTGCTGCCCCAGGTGGATAAGATGGAGAAAAAAGATGAGCTGAAAGATTCATATATACCACAGGTAGAGGGAACAGAAACTATATTGCTTGTTGAAGACGAAGATAACTTGCGTGCCCTTATAAGAAAGATGCTTGCACGCAGTGGATATAAAGTTCTTGAAGCGAATAACGCCGGTGAGGCATTATTAATTTGTGAAGAGTATAAAAAAGAAATTCATCTTCTTATCTCCGACATTATAATGCCGTATTTAAGCGGAGATAAACTTGCTTTCCGGCTTAAAGCAAACCGCCCCAATTTGAAAATACTGCTTATGTCAGGTTATCCGGACAGATTTATAAAAGGACAGGCCTCACTTACCAACGATATTTTTTTTCTACAAAAACCTTTTGACCCCGAAGCATTGATAAAAAGAGTTCGAAAAATCCTTGACACGTAACCTTTCTTGAAGAAAGCAGAAACATTTTGTATAGTACCCCGGATGAAAAACGAAATGGAACTGATCAGAAATTTTTGTATAATCGCACACATTGACCATGGCAAATCAACTCTGGCCGACAGATTCATTGAAAAAGCCCATATCATTGACGACAGGAATATGACCGAGCAGATGCTCGATGATATGGATATTGAGCGGGAGCGAGGTATCACCATAAAATCCCATGCCATTACCATTCCTTTTAAAAGCCACAATGGCAAGGAATACAAACTCAATCTGGTAGATACTCCGGGGCATGTTGATTTTTCTTACGAAGTATCCCGGGCAATATCTTCTTGCGAAGGCGCCCTCCTCTTAATTGATGCAAGTCAGGGTGTAGAAGCGCAGACCTTATCCAACATGTATATGGCGCTGGAACATGATCTCGAAATTATACCTGTTATTAATAAAATTGATCTCCCAAGCGCGGATATAGAAAGTGTAAAACACCAGATAAATCATGATCTTGGCCTTGATGCCGACAAAGCCGTCTTAGTGTCGGGGAAAACTGGTCTTGGGGTTGATGAACTTTTGGAAGCGATTGTAGAGCGAATTTCCCCGCCCGGCGGGTTACTCGAAAACCCTTTACAGGCCCTAATCTTCGATTCCCACTACGACTCGTACCGGGGTGCCGTAATCCATATCCGTATGTTCGAGGGTACGGTGAAAGCGGGTGATATGATGCAGTTTTGGTCCAATAATGCCGTCTATAGAGTGGAAGAAACGGGCAGATTTAGGATGAGCCTGGAAAAATGCGACCATCTTTCTGCCGGTGAAGTCGGTTATTTAATCGCTGGAATAAAAAATATTTCCAATATAAGGGTTGGCGATACGGTAACAAATGCTGAAATGCCTTGTGCCCAGGTATTGCCCGGTTTTAAAATTGTCAAGCCTGTAGTTTTTTCTTCTATTTATCCGATTGATGCCAACGATTATGAAGAACTCCATACATCCATAGATAAGCTGAAATTGAATGATGCTTCTCTGGTTTATGA
>JBFMGN010001009.1:0-1541 GCA_040752435.1 Spirochaetota bacterium | reverse complement strand
ATTCATATCTATGAGATGAAGGATGAGTTCCTCGAGCGAAGGTTTACCCAGGGCGACGAAATCCAGGTTCCATTAAACAATAAAAAGTACACCCTTCAGTTGGTTGCAGTTGATGATAAGCTTACCCTCCGTATACCTTCCGGCGAGGTGCTCTTAAGCCTTGGAGAGGAACGGCTGCTGGATCTTGACGAGGATTCAAAAGAAGATATAAAGGTGTTTGTCAGGGATATCGATCTCCAGGATCAGGAAAAGGGTGTAATCGCCCGTTTTGATAAATTCACCCAGTCAACCATTAGTGCAACCAACAGAACAGGCGAGGAGGTGCCGACTGGGGATCTATCCCCAGGCGCGACAGAACCGCCGGAGGAAGCCCGCACTGTCTCTGTCTCCAAGAAGACCGAAACCATCGATATCCTTAAAACCGATCAGGCGCATCCCTATTCTGTAGATATTATATTCCGAAGTTACTGTTTCCTCCGGTACCTGGCCGATGAATCTTTCAGGGAGGAACGGTATTTTCATAAGGGCGAGACCTTTCGTCTCGATGTGAATAAAGAGGTACGCCTGTGGGTTTCGAATGCAGGTTCTTTCAAAGCACGAATTGCCGGGCGGGAAATTGATATGGGCAGGCCGGGAGAAGTGGCAACAAAACTAATTAAGTGGGTAAAGGATGATCAGTCCGGGCAATTCAAACTCCAGCTCATCCAAATGTACTAAAGGGAAGATTCCAGAAAAATTCTACATCGAAAACCTTGGCTGTGCAAAAAACCAGGTAGACGCGGAGGTTATGCTGGCAGCGCTTGAACACCGGGGTTTGATTTTCACTCCGTCTCCTGATAAGGCGGATATTATAATAGTCAATACCTGCGGTTTTATTCAATCTGCCAAAGAAGAATCAATCCAGATGGTGATTGCCTTTAAGGATAAGTACCCCGGAAAATCCATAATCCTCGCAGGCTGTCTGGCGGAGAGATACGGAGGTGCCCTGGAGAAACAACTGCCCGAAGTGGACGGCTTTTTCGGTAACCGTGAACCGTCCCGTATTGCCGATCTCCTTGCACCGGAAGGATTTGCAGACGGCCGGGCTGAGCAGTTTTTCAGGAACCGCATTCTCTCGTTGCCCGGTAGCGTGTATGTTAAAATCGCGGAAGGGTGCAACAACCGTTGTTCGTACTGTGCAATACCATTAATCCGGGGTGAATTACGAAGCAGGAACATGAATGATCTGCTTAAGGAGTTAACGACATTCATTCAAGCCGGGTTTTCTGAGATAAATCTTGTAGCCCAGGATCTCGGGTCTTATGGAACGGACAGAGGGCAGGCTGAGCTTAATAGACTTCTTCAAAGTATCTCCGCGGTTGAAGGGGATTTCTGGATTCGGTTACTCTACATCCATCCCGATCACTTTCCTTTGGAAATTCTCAACCTGATCAGTGCGGATATGCGTATCCTCCCGTATTTTGATATTCCATTCCAGCATGCGTCAGAAAAAATTCTTAAAGGTATGGGGAGGAAAGGGAATTCAACTACTTATCTGCGGC
>JBFMGN010001008.1:0-1541 GCA_040752435.1 Spirochaetota bacterium | reverse complement strand
TTGATTCCGTTCATCGTCTGGTCAAGGGGCTGTGGCCCTTGGACAAGGCGATACTACCCTATATTTTACCCTAACTTCTCGCCCTCGAAGGGGGCGACAATCGGCCGAAGGCCGTACCATGCGGAACGAAGCTACTACGGGCGTAAGCCCGTAGTGATTCATTAATTCACAAAAATTGAAAGGCCGAGATTCTTTCAAAATATAAGCCCCCTTCGAGGGCGAGAAGCGAGGGCAAGCATATGGGGTAGCCACGGAATCCGCGGAAAGACACGGAAAAAAGGTAATTTAAATAATTCTTTGCTTAATAAACAATCCCAGTTACGGCTTGTAGCCGCAACTGGGCTGGATTATAGTTCTTCGCAAGTTGCGAAGAATACAAATGGAATAGTCCATTATTCCATATATTTCCGTGTGCTTCCGTGGCTAATAAATTCTGGTTTTTGAAATTGCCTCGGCTGTATAAGCTTAAAAAAATCCCTTGAATCGCTTTCGCCGTTTAAAACTACCTCACGATGTAATTTCTTCATCCTCTTCATCGGCGATATAATCGAGCAGATTTTCATACACCTTTATCGGTTCTCTCCCGGCTTTTTGCCGGTATAAATCCACATCTGTTTTATTAAGGAGATCGCATACGCCGTCCGGACCGGAGGTCTGAAGTCCGATGCTGACTCCGAAGGGGGGACAATTGCCTTTTTTTACGGTTTTTTCCAGATCCGCCAGGATTCTTTCCTTTACCTTTTCGGCCGGAAGTCTGGGGGTATTGGGCATGATGACTGCAAACTCGTCGCCGCCGTAGCGGGCCACATAATCGATTTTTCTTATATTCCGCTGGATGATCCGGGCACATTCAACCAGAACATCGTCACCCACCAAATGACCGTATTTATCGTTGATCCTTTTAAAATCGTTAATGTCTATCATTAGGATTGATAGCTCGGTTTGATAGCGCTGGCATCTCTCTATTTCCTGGCTTAATATCATATCCATAGCACGCCTGTTAAGAACCCCTGTAAGATGGTCTATCCGGGAAAGTTTATGGATGGCCTGAATATAAAAAGCCCGTTCAATTGCTATGGCTGCAAAATCGGCGATTGAGGAGAGCAGTTTCAGTTCGAAAGGAGTGAATATGCCGCCGTCAAGCTTGTTAACCAGCTCTATTATACCCAGCACCCTGTTACCGGTTTTTAAGGGTACACCTATGATCGATTTTGTTTTGAAACCCGTCATAGCGTCTATATGGCGGCTGAAGCGTTTATCTTTGTCAACATCTTCAATAATTACACTTTGGCCGGTATTGAATATCCAGCCGGAGATGCCTAAATCAGTGGGTATACGTACGCTTCTAAGTTTATCCGCCGCGACACCTACGGCAACCTGAAAGACAAGTTCGTTGGTTTTATGATCGTGAAGCAGAAGCGACCAGTTTAACGGCGCAAAGATCGTACCCACCTTGTCCATTACCTGGGATAATATCTCTTTTATATTTTTGGCGGAAACAATTGCTTTTCCGATCTCGGTAAAGAACGAAAGATGGACAA
>JBFMGN010001007.1:0-1542 GCA_040752435.1 Spirochaetota bacterium | reverse complement strand
TGTGGGGGCAAGCAGGGTGCGGGACTTGTTCGAACAGGGGAGAAAAAATGCCCCGTGCATCCTTTTTATCGACGAGCTGGATGCAGTCGGGCGAACACGCGGGGCCGGATACGGCGGCGGGCACGATGAGCGTGAACAGACCCTTAACCAGATGCTGGTGGAAATGGACGGTTTTGATACAAAAGACGGCGTCATAATCCTGGCGGCAACCAACCGGCCCGATGTCCTTGACCCGGCGCTATTACGACCCGGGCGGTTCGACCGGCAGGTGGTAGTGGATATGCCTGATATTAAAGAACGCGAGGAGATCCTTAAAATACATTCCGGGAAAATACCCCTGGCAAAGGATGTCAATCTTAAGAAAATAGCCAGGGCCACCCCGGGTACTTCCGGCGCCGATCTTGCAAATCTTGTAAATGAGAGCGCGCTTTTTGCAGCCAGAAAAAACCGCACTACAGTCTCCATGGCGGATTTTGAAGAAGCCCGGGACAAAACACTTCTCGGTATTGCCAGAAGATCCCGGATTATTTCCCATGAAGAAAAGAAGATGACCACCTACCATGAGGCGGGGCACGCCTTAATGCACTATTATCTAAAAAATGCGGATCCCCTGCATAAAGTAACTGTCATACCGCACGGCAGAGCACTTGGACTTTCTCTATCGCTGCCTGAAAAGGATACTTATTCCCGGAGCAAAGGCTGGCTGACCGATAGAATAAAAATCGCAATGGGAGGCTATGTCGCTGAACAGTTAATCTATAACGAAACAACCACAGGCACCAAAAATGATATCGAGCAGGCGACGGAGTTAGCACGAAAAATGGTATGTGAGTGGGGCATGAGCGATGAATTTGGACCGATCGCTTTTGGCCAGGAGGATGAACCCATTTTCCTCGGAAAAGAAATTGCCCGGCACAAGGATTACTCTGAAGAGACTGCCAGGAAAATCGACCTTCAGGTTCAGATGATAATCCAAGCCTCTGTTGAAGAAACGAGATCTGTCTTACGGGAGCACAAGGACCAGCTTATTACTCTTGCAGAGCGACTCATGGAAAGGGAGACCCTGGATGATAGTGAAGTGCGCGAGTTATTGGGATTCCCGGTCAAAGTGCGGGAAGAAGAGTAATTCGAAATCAGGAAAATAAAATCTTTAAATTTGAGCGATAGAAAAATGATTTTTTCCTACCAGAAGGGTTGGCTGCTTTTATGCTTACTGTATCTTATTGTAGTAACCAATTTATTTGCCCAGCAGGATGAAAAAATCAGCCGAATTTACTCCAGTAAAGCCGGAATACTCTTCCAGGAAAAAAAATACAGCGAAGCGGAGAATCTTTTAGACAGCGCCCTCCAGTTTTACCCTGAAAACTCGGATGCACTTTACCTTAAAGGGTTATTATACAAAGCGAATGTAGATTCAACCTACGATGTCTTATTTAATTTTGAAAAAGCTATTCAATCCGGCCGCTGGGATGGATTAAATGCTTACGATTGTATTCAGGATTATGCTGAGATTCTTTTACGAATCGGCCGTACACCGGAAGC
>JBFMGN010001006.1:0-1545 GCA_040752435.1 Spirochaetota bacterium | reverse complement strand
AATGTTTCTGTATTCGGGTTTTAAAGATACCGCAGGTGATGCTGCCTTATTTGTTTCTGTTTTTCATTCGGTCTCTGCCTTCTGTAACGCCGGTTTTTCATTATTTTCGGAAAATCTTGTAAATTACACGACCAACTATACAGTCTGTATTACGATCATGCTCCTTATAATTTCAGGTGGGATTGGTTTTGTTGTAATCCAGGATATTGGAAAAAGAATACGACATAAAACACTTAAATTATCTTTACATACGAAAGTCGTTATAGTTAATACAATGATACTGATAGTGGCAGGCGCCGTTGTTTATCTGCTTTTTGAAATGCATACCAGTTTCAGAAATCTTACTACCGGACAGATGATTCTTGCTTCTTTTTTTCAATCGGTAACCCCCCGTACAGCCGGTTTTAATACCATAAACCAGGCCGCCATGACACTGCCTTCAAAGGTTTTTACACTCCCGCTGATGCTTATAGGAGGTTCACCGGGATCAATTTCGGGCGGGGTGAAGGTTACCACGGCCTTTCTCGTAATTGTAAGTGCTTTTAGGGGTATGGAAGCCGGATCCGAACTGAGAATCGGCCGCAGAAAAATTTCAGGTAAGGCGATCGCAAAGGCTAATATGTTTATGTTAAAGGCCATGTTACTTTTGTTCTGTGGTACTTTCATGTTGACGATTACTGAAATCAGCCTGCGTTCAGATTCAAAAGCTTTTTTGGAAATATTATTTGAGTGTTTTTCCGCCTTCGGAACTGTTGGTCTTTCCCTTGGAATTACCCCGGAGCTTACCGCTCCGGGAAAAATTGTAGTCATCTTGATGATGTTTGCAGGCCGGGTTGGTCTTATTTCTATGGCGATGTCCGTGGCAAGGCGCGTGAAAAGAGATGTGGATTACCCTGTGGGGGAGGTTTTAATAGGATAAAATGAAACAGTTTGCAATAATAGGGATAAGTATATTCGGTAAAAGGATGCTCGAAGAATTATCCCAAACCGGGGCTGAAATTCTCATTGTCGATAAGGACCGGGAAATCATCGAAAAGTATAAAGACCGGGTAACCAGCGCATACATCGCCGACGTGATGAACGAAGAAACAATAAAAAAACTTATACCTTCAACAATTGACGCTGCCATTGTTGATCTTGGAGACAAAATAGAAGTTTCAATACTGGTTACCAATTATCTGAAAAAAATCGGCGTGAAAAATATTGTGGTGAAAGCTGAAACTGATGAACATGGCGAAATTTTGGAAATAGTCGGCGCTACCAGAGTTGTTTTCCCCAACCGAGAAGCCGCTAAAAGAATAACCCCGCTTTTAGTTTCACCTTTACTGTTTAATTTTTTGCCGATCAGTAATGGTCTTGTGATGGCAGAGGTAAAAGTGCCTGTTAAGTATTATGGGATGAGCTTGATTGAAGCTGATTTAAGGAAGACCAAACAGTTAAATGTTATCGCCATCAGAAAGGAAGATGACAGCGAGTACCGGCTTTTTACGCCCGAATACCAGCTTAAGCCGAACGATTTCCTTCTGGTCAGCGGAAAAGAAGAAA
>JBFMGN010001005.1:0-1546 GCA_040752435.1 Spirochaetota bacterium | reverse complement strand
ATTCGTGAATTGGATAAAAAATATAATTTGCATTCCTGGAGTGCTCAGGGAGCGCTACAACCCCTGGTTATTACCAGGGCGGAAGGGATATATTTCTGGGATTCGGACGGCAAAAAATACTACGATATGTCGGCCCAGTTGGTTAATATAAATGTGGGCCACCATAATCAAAAAATAATTGATGCGATTAAGGCTCAGGCTGATAAAATGCCCTATATGGGCCCCGGTTTTGCGGTGGATGTCCGCACGGAGCTGGCCCGCAAAATAATTGAAGAAATTTCTCCCGACAATATGGGGAAGGTATTTTTCACCCTGGCCGGGGCCGAGGCAAACGAAAATGCCTTGAAAATCGCCAGGATGTATACGGGCAGGTACAAGGTTTTCTCCCGGTATCGTTCCTACCATGGTGCTACCTACGGGGCGGCGAATCTTACCGGTGAGCCGCGGCGTTTCCCCTCCGAACCGGGTATTCCGGGTTTCGTCAAGTTTTTTGATCCTTACCTGTACAGGGCGGGGATTGATTTCAAGAGTGAGGAGGACGCCGCCCGGTATTATGTCGATAAGCTGCGGGAGCAGATCCTCTACGAGGGGCCGGAGTATGTGGCCGCTGTTTTCCTGGAAAGCGTAACCGGCAGTAACGGTGTTATTATACCACCGAAAGGATATATGGAAGGAGTCAGAAAAATCTGTGACGAGTTTGGCATTCTTATGGTGTGCGACGAGATAATGTCCGGTTTCGGCCGGACCGGGGAGTGGTTTGCCTTCATGAACTGGAATGTAAAACCGGATATAATAACCTTTGCAAAAGGTATTACCTGCGGATATGTCCCACTGGGCGGGGTTATTGTCAGCCGAAAGATTGCGGATTATTTCAATGAGCATGTATTGTACTGCGGTTTAACCTACAATGCCCATCTTATAGGCTGCGCAGCGGGAATCGCCACCCTTGAGGTGTACAAGGAGCTGAAGCTCCTGGAAAATGCCAAAAAAATGGGGGTGGTTTTAAAATCAGAACTGGAAAAACTTAAAACAAAACATCCTTCTCTTGGAGATGCCCGTGTAATCGGGCTGTTCGGGATGGTGGAATTGATTAAAAACAGAAAAACACGGGAAGCCCTTGTACCCTATGGTAAAGATCCTGAAAAGATAATGAGCAAGCTGGTTGGAATGTTAAAGGATAAAGGGTTCAATACCTATTCTCACGAGAATATGATTGCGGTATCCCCGCCGCTCATAATAAATGAGCGGGAAATAAAGGAAGCCCTGGCAATTTTAGACGAAGTTTTAAACGTTGCAGATACGCATGTGGTGGAATAGTAAAAGGCCACGCGGAACTTAAGGCCGCTTAAGTGGCGGGTGGCTTTGTTTTGTAAAAAAAGTGTGTAAACGGGCAGTAAAAGCCGCCCTTTTTTATTGAAAAAATTGAATTGATCTTGCTTTTTTCGCATGAACATTATATTGTAAGATCAGGGTCTGTGATCAGTTGTAGAGATCCGGATAGTTTTTGCTTAAACTATGCCATGATTACAGAAATATCAATTTTTTT
>JBFMGN010001004.1:0-1553 GCA_040752435.1 Spirochaetota bacterium | reverse complement strand
TTTTCCACATTGGCAAGCAGTGCTTTATAGCGGGCATCATGCTGTTTTTCTGCCACTGCTATGGAGTCAAACACAGTAGCAACCGCCTCGTAGCCTTCCTGCCTGGCCGCCTTTGCAAAGCCGGGATACATTTTCGTCCACTCATATTTTTCGCCTGCAGCCGCGGCTTTCAGGTTTTCGGCGGTCTTTCCAATTACTCCGGCGGGGAAGGCTGCGCTTATTGCCACATCACCTCCCTCCAGCAGTTTAAAGAGCCGCTTGGCGTGCTCCTTTTCCTGGTTGGCTGTTTCCTCGAAGATGAGTGATATTTGCATAAACCCTTCTTCTCTCGCCTGTTTGGCGAAGTACGTATACCTGTTTCTAGCCTGAGATTCACCCGAAAAAGCCGTAAGGATGTTTTTCTCAGTTTGCGATCCTTTGATACTTTTCATACACTTCTCTCCTTATACGATAGAGTTTTACCGATAACACAAATTTAAATTATAAAAGTTTTTCAAACTCCTGGACAATCTCTTTCAAAGCCTGGTCGTCAAAGCTTTCGGCTGCCTTAAGCATTCTCGAACGAAGACGCATAACCTGGTCGTTCGAAGTAAAAAAGTCCAGCTTATCCGCCAGGGATGAAATTTTTTTAGGGTTAAAGATGGATATATTTTTTTTAAGTTCTTCGAGAATATCGCGCAGGAAGCTTTTTTCATCATCATTGAGAGCCTGCTTTTCAGCGTATGCGGATGACTCTGCATGCCTTGAATATTTATTTATCAACTGGGTGTTTATTTTTTCATTGAGCAGCCGCCTGTCGATAGGTTTTGAAAGATAATCATCACATCCGAGGTTTATACATTTTTCGGCATCTCCCTTCATAGCATTGGCAGTCAAAGCGATTACATGCAGGCCTTTAAGGTTTGTATCCCCCCGGATAGCTTTTATTGTATCCTCCCCATCCATAACCGGCATTTGCATGTCTAAAAATAAAAGATCATACTTATTCTTCTTTAACATCTCAAGCGTAACCTTTCCATTCTCCGCTACATCACAGACTAAACCCATACTATCGATAAAAGTTTTTATCAGTTTCTTATTTATTTCATTATCCTCGGCTACCAGTATTTTAAAACCCGAGGTTATCTTCTCTCTCGAGGCTTTCAGTTCGACAGTTTTTAGAAGATACCGGCGCGGAATTTCTTCAACCAGTTTTTTAAGATTATTAAAAAGCATGCGTATATGTTGGATGCTGTAATCGTCTTCCAGAATCTCGTTATTGATTTTAGATGCAACGTCATAAATCTCTTTCATCCTGAGATTGCCGGATGATCCCTTGATGTCATGGGCGATAAACTTGATGTCGCTTTTTATATTCCGCTGCACTGCGTCATTAAGCTTCTCTATTTTTTTCGGGAGTTCTTTAATGCCTTCCAGAAGAATTTCTTCCAGCGTCTTATCGCCCTTCATGCCGGCTATCCACCTCTTTACCATTTCGTTGCCATTGTCCCTGCCTTCAATAATCTTACCGAAGGCGATATCCTCCTGATCGGTTTCCCCATGCGCCGCCCTGG
>JBFMGN010001003.1:0-1553 GCA_040752435.1 Spirochaetota bacterium | reverse complement strand
GTCCGGCGGTGAATTATCACGGATTATGCTCGCCATAAAATCGGTTTTGGCGGAAAGTGATCATATCCAGTCCCTTATCTTTGATGAAATTGATAGTGGAATAGGCGGGGAGATTGCATTAGCCGTTGGAGAACATCTGCATCGAATTTCACGACAAAAACAGGTTCTTTGTATAACACATCTTGCCTCGATAGCAGTTCGTGCCGATAATCATATACAGGTTTTAAAAAATATCCAGAATAACCGGACTATCACAGAGGTAGTGGAAGTAACCGGGAGAGAAAAGGTAAAGGAAATAGCGAGGATGCTGGCCGGAGACAGTGAGGGAGAGGTTTCCTTAAGTCATGCGGAAGAACTATTGAAAAAATATGGTTCATTATAGCCTGTTTTCATGAAACGTTGGTAAATTTTTAAGAGAAGGATAATACCTTGTATATAAGCTGGAGTACCCTGTGGGCAAAATAAGTGATGCGGCGAGGAAGCATTATTTCGACCGGATAAAAGAATATAAGACCGCCATTGAAGAAATGCAAAGATGGGAAAAAAGCCTGCTGAATGTTATTCAGAGTGACGAAACAGGGGCAGAATATAAACGTCTTATTTTAGCGGACGAGGTCTTAAACCGGGTTTCATATTATCTCCTTATGAACTCCCTTTCGGTATTTCTGCTTGGGGTTAAAAACGAAACATACTTGAACGATGCCCGGAAAGATTGTTATAAAAGCATTATTTATCTTGAGGAGGTAGGAAGCCCATATATTGATGTTCCGTTTTCCGACTATGAGGAGAAATTGGGAAAGATAAGCGATTTCAGTGATGAGAAACGGTATGCTCTGCTCCAAAAACTCGGTTTTTCCATTCAATCGTTGATAGATGGGTTTGGTGATAATTCTAAATGGAAATGGTCCTTTGTAGAAATAGAAGGCCGATACGCGACGTTGACGAAGAATTTACTGAATTTGAAAACCTTAATTGCGGGGATGGATCCACGGGTCCCCGGATATGAGGCGCGGCTGTCGCATCTGCAAATTGCCAAGAAAAGCCTGCAACAGGCGGCGGACCGTTACCGTCAAAAATACGAACTTTCCACCTTGCGGCTTGATGATTTCAAGCTGGCAATAAGCTATCTCTCCGCATTCAGGCGTCTCCTGGTACTATTGGGAGAAACCGCGGAGAGCGAGGTTGTAAAAAAGAAAATTGAGGTCTGGAAAGCCAAAATGGAAGATGATCTCCAAAAAATGGAAAAAAAGACTTGACTACAAAACAAGCCACCGCTTTAACCCTTCATCTTACTGCCTCAATTCGTGCAGTGAATCGAGGGGTAATAGATCTTTCATGGTTGTGCGTGTAAAATCTCCATCTTTTCCCGCAAAATAAATAGGAAATTCCGGGTGAACAAATTCACTTAATACCTGTCGGCAGGCGCCGCAGGGTGGAACCGGGTATTCAGAATCAGGGCATGACAAAGCTAACGCCAGAAATTCCGTTTTTCTGTTGGAAACCGCCGATACAACTGCACTCCGTTCAGCACATATTGTAAGGCCATACGATCG
>JBFMGN010001002.1:0-1556 GCA_040752435.1 Spirochaetota bacterium | reverse complement strand
CCTTTATTGATGTATAGTTTAAAATAAAATACGGAGTAAACATGGAAAAACGAAAACTTGGGGGAACCGGCTTAAGCTTAAGTATAATCGGGTTTGGCGGTTTTCATCTCGTGGAACTTGAAAGCCGGGACGTAACAAAACTGCTTAATACCTACCTGGATAAGGGCGGAAATTATATTGAGACGGCTACCGGTTACGGTGACGGAGCGTCGGAAATAAAAATTGGTAAAGCCGTGAGCAGCAGAAGGTCCGAATATTTTCTTGCCACCAAGACCCACTTCCGGGATAATAAACAAGCCGCACTAACCCTGGAACAAAGCCTGAAAAATCTTAAGACCGATTACGTAGATCTCTTTTTTATGCACAGTGTTCAAACAATCGAAGATATTGATGCTATGCTGGCCCCCGGCGGGGCGATTGCGGCAGTGGAGGAAGCGAAGAAGGCGGGTAAGGTGCGGTTCATTGCCGTAAGTGGGCACGGCCGGCAGGAATCAATGTATGCCGGAATAACCCGTTATCCTTTCGATGTATTAATGACCGGGTTCAACTATCTTGATCGCTTCAATTATCCTGATGTAGAGGGCAGGCTTCTGCCCGAGGGGCTGCGCAGGAATATAGGGATTCTTGGAATGAAGGCCGTTGCCGACGGATATCTCCAAAAATCCTGGGGAAATGCCATCCGCTATGCCTTGAGTTTTCCGATTTCATCGTTAGTACTTGGAATGAATACGGAAAATCAGGTGGAAAGGAACATTAAACTGGCTGAAAACTTCATACCAATGTCGGAAGAAGAAAAAATCAGCCTGTATATAAACGCGCCGGAGTTGAAGGATTATGTCTGCCGGCTGTGCGGTAAATGCAAAGAAGACGGTTTTGATCCACAGGCGGTCTTTCTGCTGGAAGGGTTATTCGACCGGCAGATGGACGACAGGCGAGTGGGGGATACCGCCGAATATGCATTACGCGAGCGCTTAAGGTTCTGGTTTGCTCAGAACGATCTAGCCCGTTCAGAATATGCGTCCCTCAAGGTGAAAGTGGATCCAGGTAAAAGTTACAGCCATTTGAACAGCCGTTGTTCTTATCGAATCGACATCGATCGGAAATTGAAGATTGCACACGAAAAGCTCTCCGGGGAAAAGAGTATTTATTAGTTACCAATACTGCGCGTGTTGGAATGATAATCATTTTTCGAAATGTGCATTATGGCGAAAATATATTACGGCTGACGGAACAGAACGAAAGCCATCATCACCAAAGAGCGGAATGAATACCATTTTATGGAAGTTTTTGATGTGCCTGCCGGACCTGATCGAGCAGGCCGACCAGACACGCTATTAAGCCAAGCACCAGGGGTGCAACCGGGTCAATAGGATCTGAAAAACTATTGAACCAGTAAAACTCTTACTTATTTAAGCGCTCCAATCGTCAACCCTTTTCTCATATAACCCGAAAATATGATCGTCAAAACCACCGGGGGAATTACCGCCACAACCGCGGCTGCATTCATGATCCCATATTTTAACATAAGATCAGAAGCGAATAGGGCGGCCACAACC
>JBFMGN010001001.1:0-1557 GCA_040752435.1 Spirochaetota bacterium | reverse complement strand
CACCCTGGTAGAACAGACGGGGGATGGAATAATTGTTATTGATGAGGAAGTCGTTCAGTTCGCCAACAGGGCTGCGGCAGAAATTATTGGCTATTCGGTCGAAGAGCTTATCGGCAAACCTTTTATTTCGTTCATTGCCTCTGAGTTGAGAGAAAGCAGTGCCCGAAGATTCATGTCGTGTCTGACCGGAGAATATGTCCCATTCCATAAGACGAGGGTTATAAGTAAGAGTGGAAAAACCAGGAGTGTGGGAATTTCTGTCAGTCCTGTCCGCTATCAGGGAAAAATCGTGCTGATGGCGATTGTCCATAATCTGTCCGAGTACAGGAGACGGGAAGATGAAGCACAGAAAAACCGGAAACTCGAATCCCTCGGTATTTTTGCTGCCGGTGTTGCCCATGATTTTAATGATCTTTTGGCCGTAATTATCGGTAATCTATCTTTGATCCAGACATATGCCCAATCGGGATATAACTTTTTGGCCATACTGGACGAAACTCAGAAGGCAGCCTGGCAGGCCAAGGGTTTAACCCAGCAATTACTTACCTTTGCCACACTTGGAACACTCATTAAGAAGGCTGCTTCTCTCTCGAAATTGATCAAAGATATCACTATCTCTACCTTGAATGGCTCCAAAACAAGATGTAAACTATCGCTTCCGGATGAACTCTGGTGCTCCGAAATCGATGAGAAGCAAATTGGCCAGGTCATCAGCAACCTGATAATTAATGCCAATCAGGCCATGGCCGGAGAAGGACTTATTGAGATAAGTGCCGAAAATCTCATAGTCAAAGCGAAAGACAATTTACCCCTCACAGAAGGGAAATATATCAAGGTTTCCGTAAAAGATTATGGCATCGGCATCAGGGAGGAAGACCTTCACAAGATATTCGACCCCTATTTTACCACCAAACAAAAAGGAAGCGGCCTTGGCCTGGCCATAGCTTATTCGGTTATCAAAAAGCATGGAGGACACATCAGCGTGGAATCCTGGCCAGGAGTTGGAACCACTTTTCATATTTATCTCCCTGCCATAGACACCTGTCTGAACTGCGAAGGATGTGATGAAGGAAAAAATCCTCACTGGCCGCCGGAAGAAAATATCATCCATATATGATTTGCAGCAATGTCCCTGCCATCCAGGCTCCTGGAACGATGGCTGCTTCTTCCTGCCTCACTTTGATTTCCGACCGAGGAGTTGAGCAAATATTCCGGGATCGTTGCTTCCGATACCGTCGACCTGCATTTCTATATATGGCTTCAACAGTTCAGGAGAATCGATATTCCAGATAAAAACCTTTATCTTTTCCCTGTGGGCTGCTTCGACCAGATCTCTATTGACGAAAGCATAGTTCATGACCAGCGCGTCTGCCGACACGCTTCGTGCAAGGCAGGCGTCCACCGGACATCCGACCAGGAGTACACCTGTTTTGATGCGGCTGTCCATCTCCTTTACTCTTTTGACCAGCATATGCCAGAAGGAGATGACAAAGACGCTGCTGTAAAGTTCATTTTTCCGGATCAGGTCAACCACTCCCTGCTCAGTGCCTTCTTCTT
>JBFMGN010001000.1:0-1557 GCA_040752435.1 Spirochaetota bacterium | reverse complement strand
AAACCCGTAATTGGGGATTTCTAACCGGGTTTTGGGTGATCCTTGGACATGCTTTACTCGAAGCGGTTTTGATAATTTTGCTGCTTTTGGGCTTTACCGTGGTCTTAAAAAACCCGGTTGTATTAAAACTGATTGGAGTCCTGGGCGGTGCTTTCCTGCTTGTTATGGGTATTTCCTTGATCCTGGATGTAATCCGTCATAAAATACCTGATATTTTTTCTCCCGCAGAGCAGAAAGGTGAAATATCCCGCTTAAAACAGTCCAATCCGGTTCTCGGGGGTATCTTAGTTTCTATGAGTAACCCTTACTGGTGGTTATGGTGGGCGACGGTAGGATTTGCTTTTATGATAAAATACGAAATCTCATTCACCAATATTCCTGCACTTTTTGTTTTCTTCCTGGGGCATGAGGCGGGAGACCTATCCTGGTATCTTTTCATATCCTTTTTAGTATTTTTCGGCGGCAGATATATAAATTTTAAAGTGTATTCAAGCATCCTGATTATATGCGGAATAACAATCTCGGGCTTTGGTATTTTTTTAGGGGTATCACCGTTCATACGCTAAAGTCTTATAAAATACCGCAGCCGGGGTGGATTTTTTTTCAGTTATCACTTAAGTTTTCACGTTAAAAAGTGTATAGTCGTCCCTGTTCGTTTTAACGAAGGGTGCATTAAGCGATTGTTTTTTAATTCAGTTTTATGGATATCAGGTTGGTGGATAGTATGAAGAGCATAATGTCTGTGTTGCTTTTCCTTTTCTGTGGTGCAGCCATGGCCGAGCAATCGATTGCACGTGCCGCGCCTGTAATTTCAGCCGAATCGGCCATTTTACTTGATTATACCACCGGCACGGTCTTATTTGAAAAAAATGCCGATCTTCTTATTCCACCCGCCTCTTTAACCAAGCTAATAACGATCGCGATCGCGGAAGATGTCATTGAAAATGGGTCTGTAAACCTGAATGAAGAGGTTGAAATAAAGCCTGAATACTGGGCTGTTAATATGCCCCGGGATTCATCTCTTATGTTTCTTGGACCACACCAGCGCGTCAGCTTAAGAGATTTGCTTAAGGGAATCGCCGTATCGTCCGGTAATGACGCCGCTTATGCACTGGCGGATTTTATTGCAGGTTCAGTCTCCGGTTTTGTAGAATTGATGAATCAGAAAGTCCGGAATCTCGGTTTTACAACTATGCATTTTGTTGAACCTTCCGGGATGAGCAGTAAAAATAGGATAACTGCCCGAGAGTACGCCGCGTTCTGCCGAGACTACATAAACCGGCACCCTGAAAGTTTGAAAGAGCTCTATTCACTGAAAGAATTTACATTTCCCCGGCCGGAAAATTTGAAAGACGGCTATAAAGGCACCCCGATAACCCAGTATAACCGGAACAGCCTGCTGTGGAGTCTTGAAGGGGTTGATGGACTTAAAACAGGTTTTATAGAGGCTTCCGGTTACAATATCGCCTTGACCGCCCAACGGGACGGGATGCGGGTTATTGCAGTTCTTTTAGGAATACCGGGGAACGATCACTATCAGGGCTCGGCAAACAGAAA
>JBFMGN010000100.1:0-8310 GCA_040752435.1 Spirochaetota bacterium | reverse complement strand
GTATCGATCTACTCACAACTATAAAAGGCTCGTTATTCGAAGGCTTTTTCCCTTCGGCGTGGGACCTCAAAAAAATCGACCACTGCTGCAGCAGGCGGCCGGAAGAGGTATACGTAAGGGAGAACTGGTGGCACAAAGATTTTCAACCAGTAGGCGCGAATACGCTGGACGATTTTAACACCCTGATGGGCCATGAAATTGCCTGCCAGATTAAGCTTGCCAGGGATGAAGGCAGGGATATTATACTCATCCTGACCGCCGGCCCCATGGGAATGTACCGCTGGGCGCTTACGTTCCTGAAACAGTGGAATATGGATTTAAAGCACGTGCACGGTTTCAATATGGATGAGTGGTGCGACCAGGACGGAAATACGCTGCCGGCCTCCAATCCGGGGGCCTTCAGGAACGCCATGGAAACCGCGTTGTACGGACCCTTAGGGAAACTCACCGTACCGGTAAAACAGCGGCACTTTGCCACTAAAAAAGATCTGCCGAACTACTTAGACCAGATAGAAGAACTGCGGGCTAAAGGGGCGAAGTTTGTAGTTCTCTATGGGATCGGCTGGGTGTTCCATATCGCCTTCTGGGAACCGCATTTCGCCTCTGATTATAGAAACATGGAAGAGTGGCTTCAAGCGGCCTACAGAATAGGGGCGAAACTGCATCCCTTAACCATTATCCAGAACTCGATTACCAGCTTCAAAAGCCGAATTACCCTTGTTCCCGCCTGTGCCAATACTATCGGCCCGGGTATCTTTATGAAAGCCGATTACACCATCGGTGGATTCGACGGTTACATTCCCGTGCGGGATATGATCTATCAAGGCATGGCATTCTGGGTCACGCTGAAATACGGGCCGGACATGTGGCTGCCTTCTTCCGTCATGCCCCAGCTTCCCGGCAAACTTTTCTTTATCAAGAATTTAGCCGGTCCCCTTGAACCGGATGTCAACTGATAAGCAGAGGTATTTTATGAAAACTGATGTCTTAATATACAACGGTAGAATCATCGCTCAAACCCACGTGCTTAAGCCGGTATATGTACTTATTAAAAGCGGTATAATCGCTTCCATCGGAGAAGACTGGACTGGCGTCGAAGCCGAACGGAAAATCGACGCCGCCGGGTTTTTTGTCTCCCCCGGTTTTATAGATATGCACACCCACGGGATTAAGGAGGTCGATTTCATGGAGGCGGATGTGGAGGGCATACTCCGGGCGTTCAAGGAATATACTTCCTTCGGCGTAACCCGGGTTGTGGCCACCACACTTTCCCATACCTACGGCAGGATCATTGAACAGATAAAACGGATGAGACAGGCCGGGGAAGATAAAGAATTCGGTTATCTGTTACACGGTGCGCATGTGGAAGGTCCGTGGCTGGCACCGCGCTGTAGAGGCGGTCATGCCTTGCAATACCTTACAATACCGGAAAAAGAGGACGTTAATCGTTTGTTGGGTGAAGTAGGGGATGTGATCCGGACCGTTACATTCGCCCCTGAACTTCCGAACGCGGTATGGCTTACGGAGCAGCTTTCGAAGCGCGGGATTGTGCCGGTTTTAGGACACACGGCGGGAAGTTTTGAGGAAGCCGTCCGCTGGGGGAGCATCAATCCTGCTGTCACCCTTGGGATCGAGCATGAAACCGGAAGCATCAGTATCGGGAAATATGCGGACATCGTTCTGCTGGATGATGATATGAACGTGAAAATGACCTTCCTTAAAGGGAGACTGGTGTTCCAGGCTTAAACAAAGGACTTAAAAAGGAGAGACATTATGGCAACCTATGGGGTCGGGGTTGTAGGATTAGGATGGGTGGCCGGCGGCCATTTACTTTCATTCACCAGGCTGGATTCTTTTAAGCCGGCAGCCGTCATGTCCACCAGAAAGCTTGATCCGGCGGACATTAAGAAACAGTACGGCATTGATGTCGCAATTTACAACGATTATAGTAAATTCCTCAAGGCTCCTGATATTGATATCGTTGATATTTGTACGCCGCATTTTCTCCATCCGGAACAGACCATCCTGGCGAGTGAAGCCGGAAAGCACGTTATCATTGAAAAACCGATCGCTTTGAATTATGAAGATTCAAAGCGGATGCTGGAGGTAGTGAAGAAAAACGGCACCAGAACTTCCGTCTGTTTCGAAGTCCGGTTCATTTCATCGACCAGGGCATTGATCCCCACAATAATCTGGAAAGCGCCTTTTACACCCACAAAGTGATTTTTGCCGCGGATAAATCCGCTGCTTTAGGGCGGCAGGTTAAACTATCCGAGTTTACCTGACAGGTTTCAAAGGCCGCCGTCATGCAGCCTGCAATCAGGTATCGGTTAATTCAACAAAATTACAGCGCAGAATGTTTGTAAAGAGCATTTTAGTATTTTCAAAAAAATCATTTTCAGTTCTGCAAAGGACAGTTTTCTTCTTAACATTTTCTTCGCCATACAGATTTTCGAAGGATTTCATCCCTGATAGATCTTTATCTGAAGGATTTTGATTGAACTTTATTTCAAATAAGTAATACATCCCTCCCCTTTCAATTACTACATCAACTTCTTTTCCCGCCTGATTCCGCCAAAACCAGAGTTTAACGCTTTTGCCGGAACTGTAGAGTGCTTTTAGAATTTCGCAAATAACAAATGTTTCATAAAATGCTCCAAGCAAAGGGCTTTTGAGTAATTGATTTTCATTTTCTATACCGCACAAATATAGGGCTAATCCAATATCCGTAAAATATATTTTCGGTGTTTTACTAATGCGCTTACCAAGGTTTTTATAGTATGGTTCGAGAATATACACCTGTCCGGATGCCTGTAATACGGAAACCCACGCTCGTGCCGTACTTACAGCCATACCAATATCTCTTGCAAGGTCAGAATACGATAGAATTTGACCCGTCCGGATTGCAATGCTTCTCAAAAAGCGTTCAAAATCCCGCAACTGCCCGATTTTCAATATGTTCCTGATATCTCTCTCCAAATATGTCACTAAATAACTTGAATACCATAATTGCAGATCCGTATCCGCTTCAGCCCATATTTTAGGAAAGCCGCCTTTTATCATCAGGGTTAAATCGTTGACTGTGTAATTCTTAAGTATTTCCTCCGAGGAAAGCCCAAGCATATGGATTATCCCACACCGGCCCGAAAGGCTTTCAGATATACCCTGCATCATTAAAAAATTTTGTGAGCCTGTTAAGAGAAATCGGCCATTTTGTGGATTTTTATCTATCAGTATCTTCAAATGGCGAAACAAGGAGGGGGCATATTGAATTTCATCCAATATTACAGGCGATGTAATTTCATTAAAGAATAAGTCGGGATTTTTTTCCGCTTTTTCCGCTATCGACGGTATATCCAGGGTAATATACCGATAATCTTTATAGTCTCTTTTTAGAAGTGATGTTTTTCCAACCTGTCTGGGACCTGTCAATAGAATAGCTGGAAATGATTTGATTGCAATTTTTAAAAATTTGGAATAATTTCTTTCGATCCACATTGCAGTAATTTTACGAATAAATCGTAAAATTGTCAATTCCTTCAAAGGCGATACAACAATTCTCAATTTGGCACGCTGAAAAAAACGGCTCTTAAATATCTTTGATTTTTTGCTTACGCTCCAGTTAGCAATACAAATTTGGGCACATTAAACCAAGGAGAAAAGGCGGAAATGAAGAACTACGAGCTTACGGGCGTAGCCCCCTTCGAGGGCGACAATCGGCCGGCGTCTGGGCCATGGGGGCGTATGTGCCGTGAAGCGATTTGAGAGAGGAGAAGAATGGCGCCGTATCGTTACCGTCGCGGTAGAAATCACTTTCACCAACACACCGGAGCGGGATAGGAGCGGAAAACGGAATCCGGAGACAGAATGGTAAGGCCGTGTATGATGGCCTGGCTAACCAGCATGCGGTCGAAAGGGTCCTTATGAATATCCGGCAGGACGCTGACATGCAGGGCAGCCTGTTCGTACAGGGGCAGCGACTCCACCTCATGCTTCATCCGTTGACCTGGGATGTATTCATTCGGAATCGAAGGAAGCGGCAGTCTTCCAAGGGAATGTTTTATCGCTATTTCCCATTCCGATATAACGCTTATATATACATGTTCCGCTTCTTGGTATATACACCGCGCTGATTCAGGGAAAGCCGGGGAATCGCTTATGAGCCATAGGAACGAGCACGTATCGAGAAGAAGGTTCATCGGCCCGAGCCTGAAAACGCGGCAAGGATTTCATCGGGCAGGGGCTCGAAAAAACCTTCGGGGACTTCGAATTCCCCTTTCGCGAGACCGATGGGTCTGCTGCCCGGATGTTTTGTTCGCTTAATAGGGACCAATTCCGCGATGGGTTCATTATGCCTGCAGATGACGATTTTCCCTTCGTCTTCCAAGGTTTTGAGGTATTCGGATAGGTGTGTTTTCGCCTCATGGATATTGACCATTTTCATGGTTCAAATATAACTCAACGAATGGACCATGTCAATGGGAGACTTTTATCCTCACGGGAAGTCAAAATTTTTCCGTCGCGAATACCATAAACCAATCTTTGGCAGGCTGGAAGCGAGTTACATTCTTTTCCGGCTGCCTCCGCTTTCCCTGCCGGCACTCTTTATTCCGAATCAAAATGAGGGAATAGTATCCACATGGAGGATGCGCGTGTCCTTTCTGAAATACTACTGGAGAAAGCCTGCCACCTGTCTCCTGCGCGCGTGTTCACGATCGATTCCGCCATCTGTGGCCTGCAGGAATTGCCGGTGCAAAGGAAGAGCACCCGTTTCATGTTTTGAATTTACAGCGTGGGAAGCTTCGCGGCAACCTTGGCCATATCTCTTGACAAAAATTGTATATTTGGTTATATTACCAAATAGCCATGGAAAAACAACTCTTTAAACGATATGAAGCCCGCGCGAGAATCATGAAGGCTCTCGCCCACCCGACACGCCTCTTCATTGTCGATCGACTCGCCGAGCACGAGTACTGCGTTAACGAGCTGACCGACATGATCGGATGCGATATGTCGACCGTTTCCAAGCACCTCAGCCTGTTGAAAAACGCGGGTGTAGTGCAGGACGAAAAACGAGGGGCTTGCATCTATTACACGCTGCGCTGTCCCTGCGTCCTCAATTTCTTCACCTGCACCGACGCGGTAATAAAAACCGTGCGAGAAGAGCAAGCGAGCATGGCATGAGCAAGGCCACGTACATGGATCTGAAGAAGGAATGGAAACCCCTCCTCGGCCTCGTCGCCCCTTGACAGCGCACGCGGTTAACGAGTTTGGAAGAATTAACCACCCTCAGGAGGTAACCGACATATGTCAGAAGAGAAAATGACGATAACTCTGGATCAGGCTCAGATTCTTGAGCTTGAGGAGATTGTCATGGACAGAGACAAAGACCTTGCCCTGCGCTTCCTGGAAGAAAATCTCTACACTTTGTTGGTAAAGAAGCGAAAAGAGCCTCACTGCAAGCCGCAGATATAATATTTTAAGAGTATGCTGAAAGTCAATCCAGTCCCAGATTATCCGGTCGAGGAAGGGCACTATCTGAGAGGCAACGATTTTTCTCCGGTTGCCGTGGTGGTGATCTTGACTTATGATTACGATAAAATCCCGAAAGATATAGAACACCTGGTAAGATTGGGCGCCGAATCAGGCGCAGCTCTGTCGGGTACCCTGCAAACAGAGAATATTGGTCTGGAAAAGCTTGTCTGCAATATTATTGCGAATCCAAATATAAGATACATCGTACTGTGTGGGCCTGAATCAAGAGGGCACTTAACCGGCGATGCACTGATGTGTCTGGTAAGAAATGGCATTGATGATCGAAAGAGAATCATCGGTACAGATGCCCCGACCCCTTATCTTTTTAATCTGCCAAAGGAATACATCGAGCGATTTAGAAAGCAGATTGCTGCCGTTGTCAATCTGCTCCATGCTTCCCCTGAAAGCGTCAGCGAGGCTATTCGCGCCTGCTATCAGGAGAACTCCACCCAATTTCAGAGCTATCATCTCTACGACAGGGGAGCTTATCCAGAGCCTCCCATAAGCGGCAAACTCACCTGGAGGGTGACTCATCCTGAAAGAGAGCCAAAAGATGAGGAAGAGAGAAAACAGGTGGAGAAATTCAAAACGCGAATTGAATGGATGAGAAAAAAGATAGAAGAAAAAAGACAGAAAAGAAATGGCGAGTGCGGAAAGGAGAATCAGTTATGAGTGAGAGATCAGAAATACACAGGAAAGGTATCCATTTCTTCGAGCGCTACCTCACCTTATGGGTGGCTCTCTGTATCGTGGCGGGTATCATCCTGGGAAAGCTGGCGCCGAACCTGGCGCGCACGCTGGACAGCCTGGCGATCCATGTGAACGAGGCTCCTGTCATCTCGATCCCCATCGCCGTGTGTCTGTTCTTCATGATGTATCCCATTATGGTAAAGATCGACTTCGCTGAAGTGATCAAAGCCGGCAGGAGCGGCAAGCCGGTGGGACTGACCCTGTTCGTGAACTGGGCAATCAAACCATTCACGATGTACGCGATCGCGCTTTTTTTCCTCGGTACAGTGTTCTACTCTCTGATCGGCCCCCGTGCCGTGGACGTGGTCAAAATGCCCTTAGGATTGGATCTGCCGGTGGGAGCCACTCACGGTGCGGGCACGGTGATACTGGCCGACGGCGTGAAAATGCTTCAGGTGCCGTTGTGGCGAAGCTACCTGGCCGGTGCCATCCTCCTTGGCATCGCCCCCTGCACGGCCATGGTTCTCGTCTGGGGCTATCTGGCAAGGGGAAACGACGGCCTCACGCTGGTCATGGTGGCCATCAACTCCCTCACGATGCTCCTCCTGTACGGGCCATTGGGCGGCTTCCTGCTCGGCGTCGGACGCTTGCCGGTTCCCTGGCAGGCCTTGCTGCTGTCGATTGCCATCTACGTGGCTCTCCCTTTGCTTGCCGGTTACCTTTCCCGCCGATGGATCGTCAAGGCAAAGGGGAAGACATGGTTCGAGGAGAAGTTCCTGCACATTCTCACCCCGATTACCATCATCGCCCTGCTCGCCACCCTGGTGCTGCTGTTCTCCTTCAAGGGGGAGGTTATTCTCGCCAATCCGCTGACCATCCTGTGGATCGCGATCCCGTTATTCATCCAGACCAACCTCATCTTCTGGCTGGGGTACTGGCTTGCCCGCGTGCTGCGGCTGCATTACAAAGATGCGGCTCCGGCGGCTATGATCGGAGCCTCGAATCACTTCGAAGTCGCCATCGCCACTGCTACCATGCTTTTCGGGCTTTCTTCCGGAGCAGCCCTGGCCACCGTGGTGGGAGTGCTCATCGAGGTGCCGACGATGCTGCTGCTTGTGCGCATCTGCCTGAAAACCCAGGGATGGTTCCCCTCGGCGGCAAGGAAGTGAACCCATGCTAATGACAGAGATTCAAACGGGTATCTGCGACTATAATCCTCGCATTCGGGCGCAGTGCGATTGGCGCGCAGTTTGCATAGATCGCTCGGTTCGAAGTCGGGGCCCGCAGAGTGACGGGCAGCCTTTTTATCAGCACAGGAGTGTATCTCAGTCTGAAATCCATTTTCCTTCTCATCCCCTGAAAGGAGGCCCAGGGTGGTGACGGGAATCGTTTACTATGGTCTTGCCGCTGCTCTCCTTGTCCTTTCCTTCATCAAGGACCGGGAGAAGACCTTCAAAGCCCTGAAGAAGGCCGTGAAGGCCTTCTGGAATATACTCCCACAGTTCCTCGGCATCATCGCGTTCGTCGGCATCCTCCTCGCTGTACTGGATCCGCAGACCATCAACCGGATCCTTGGAAAATCTTCGGGCATCGCGGGGGTGCTGATCGCTTCGATCGTCGGCTCGATCACGCTGATCCCAGGGTTCATCGCCTTTCCCACGGCCGCGCTGCTGCTGAAGGGAGGCGTCGCCGGCTACATGCAGGTGGGCGCCTTCGTCTCGTCGCTGATGATGGTCGGTGTCGTCACCCTCCCGGCTGAAATCGGCTATTTCAACCGGCGCATGGCCCTCCTTCGTAACACGCTCGCCTACGTGTTCTCCCTTCTGGTCGCCTTGATCATCGGCCTGGTCATGGCCGTGTAAGGAGTGCATCGATGGAGTTGAATAACCTGAAAAACGCCATGAAACGCTGGTGGATCCTCTTTGTGGTGGTGCTCCTGGCTCTCGGGCTTTGGCTCTTCGACCGGGGGCGCGGCACGGGGATGATCGACGTCACCCTCTACAGCTTAAAGGAAATGCTCCTTGTCCTCCCCCCTATCTTCATCATCCTCGGCCTGCTCGACGTCTGGGTCCCCCGGGAGCAGAT
>JBFMGN010000010.1:0-17120 GCA_040752435.1 Spirochaetota bacterium | reverse complement strand
AGTACTATGTCCGCCAAGCGCCCGGGGGAAATTGAGCCGATATCACGGGTCATCTTCCAGTGTAATGCATTATTTATGGTTGCCATCTGATAGGCGGTAATTACATCAACCCCCTCTTCTATTGCCTTAAGGATCTCGTAATCCAGGCCGCCTTTTTCCAGGAAAATATGCACGGGACGGTCATCTATAGCCAGGCCAACCAGGTGCCAGGGTGTCTTTTTCAACAGCAGGTATTTCACAATCTCCTCGCTTCGATCCATTTGCAGTTGTATTTGAGCACCCCGGCGCAGCATTTCCCAGGCTTCATTTGGATTTCTCGGCGAATGAGTAGAACCGACACCTGCGGAAATATAGGCGTCCAGTTCAGGCGGGGCGGTGCTGCTGTGGCCCTCAATCAATAACTCATTTTCTAAACCCAATTGAATCATTCCCCAAAGGCGCGTATCATGATTGTACAAGCGCCGGAAATCCACTATTTCCCCTATCCCGGCTACCATGGGTTCATCGGCCAGGCCACGGGCAGAATTATAATCGATGTAAGCGCCGGTGGTTTCGAAATTTGTCGGAGGAGTAGCCGATGAAATCGACAGGTATATTTTTTGAGGCAGCCTCCCAGCCTCTTTCAAAAAATATTTTATGCCTTTTATTCCCAAGACATTAGCAATTTCATGGGTATCTTCAAATATGGAAGTTGTGCCATGGGCAATAGTTAACTCCGCATGACGGCAAGGACTCAAAAGGGAACTTTCCATATGGTAATGACTATCGATGAAACCGGGAACCAAATGCTTTCCATCAGCATCGATTATTGCCGTATTTTTCCCCAGGCAGTGTTTGATGTCCCCAACTAGGGCTATGCGCTTTCCGGCAACAGCAATGCCGGTTTGCGGTAAAAGCTCACCTGTAAAAACATTCAACAAAGTACCGTTTGTAATAACCAGGTCTGCCGGTGCTTTCCCCAAGGCGACATCCACAAGGCGCTGCCTCTCGTCAATTGACTGTTGAGTTTTTTTTGTACTCATCGGTTTTCCTCTAATTTCGCCTGAGAATTCTTTGATGGCTCTCAACCGCTCGGGCCATGACTTCCTGTTCATCAAGGCCGACCAGCAGCCGGTCTTTCAGAAGAATCTGTCCGTCAACAATCACATCACTGACATCCCCGCCCGCCGCAGAAAGCACTATTGTTTCCAACAAATTAGAGGTGGGCCACAAGTGAGGCTGCCGCCAGGACAGCAGGACGAGGTCTGCTTTCTTTCCGACCGCCAGAGCTCCGATTTCACCCTCCAACTGGAGAGCAGCCGCGCCTCCCTGAGTGGCCATACGCAAAACTTCAACCGCCGGAAGCGCGGCCGGATCGTTTACCGGAAGCCCCTGGGTCAGTTGAACGTTATATTTGAGCAGGCGCATTAACCGAAAAGGATCGATGCCGTAATGGGCCGCACCGTCGCTGCCAAGGGCGATGGGCACGCCAAGTGCCTGCAGCAGCCGGGTCCTGCCGGGACCGTTGTTGGACATGTTGGTGGGCGGACAGTGGACAACCCGGACCTTACTCTGCGCCAGCAACATCGCTTCCCGCTCGGACAGCAGGATGGCGTGCGCCGCCAGAACGTTTGGACCGAGCACCCCCAGGTCGGCCAACCATTCCACCGGGCGCCGCCGGAAATTGATCAGGCAGTGATCGACCTCGGCCGGATATTCAGCCAGGTGCAGATGCAGACCGGCGCCTTCTGCGCAGGCGCCTTGAGCCATCGCCCGGATCAATTCCGGAGTAGAGGTCATGATCTGACGGATCGAGTACCAGATTTGCACCCGCCCGTCCTTACCCCAGGCTTTCCGAAGCTCCGCCGTCCTGGCCGCCGCTTCCAGCGGATCTTCGCGCATTGCCTCCGGCACGAACTCGCCGGAGTCCATGGTAGAACGGCAGATAACCGCCCTCAGGCCGCTCTGGTGAGCCGCATGGGCCATCGTGCCGGCATGGGGCCCACCAGCTTCGGCAAAGGCAGTAACACCTCTTTTGATCATCTCCACACAGCAGAGTAGAGTGCCGGCATAGACATCTTCTGCCGTCAGCCGGCTCTCGTAAGGCACCAGAATACGAGCCCAGACCATGGGCAGCTCATCAACGATGCGTCCACGAAGAAACTGTTGAGCAGCATGGGTATGGGCATCCACAAACCCGGGAAGAATGACTTTGCCTGTCCCATCAAGATGCTGGGCCGGCTGATAAGCTTTTAAGATTAAAGAGCGGGTATCGAAACCGATGATACGCCTGTCCCGCACGGCCAAACCGACATCCTGGGCCAGAGACATATCGGGCAGCAGAGCATAGTCGCCGGTCACCAGCAAATCACAGAATTCAACCATGATAACCTCCAACAAGCCTCAGGCTAATGAAATACGGCCTGGTTTAGATAATCAACAAAGGTGATCAAGACGCCGATCGTACTGGTAAACACTACCACTCCGATCACTATTCGAGTGAAGCGCTGCCTGCTCACCCGGGAAAACTGCCAGCGGCCCAGAACAAAGCCGGCCAGCATGGCCGGGGTCAACCACAAGCTTAACCGGAAAGTAAGGGCGTCCAGCAAATCGGCAGCCAGAAGCGCCAGAATGGCGGCCAGGTTAACCAGCAAAATATAGAGGAGAAGATGGGTTCGGAAATTATTCTTGTCCAACCGCTGATTAGCCAGGAACAGCGCCACCGGCCCACCGCCCATGCTGGTGCTGCTGTTAAGCGCCCCGCTGAATATGCCCACTGCCATTGCCGCCAATTGCGGCCGGGGGATTCGCCAGGTATAGCCGCGGGCCAGGCCGATGCCCACGGTAATGCCTGCACCACCGACCAGCAATCTCAACAAGACAGGATTGAGGCGTGCCAACAAATAAGTGCCCAGCGGGATGCCGATGAGCGCTCCGGCCAGCAGCCACCTGTTCAACTTGCACTTGTTCCCCTGCCTGCGGCCGGCGACCAGGGCCAGTGCATTCACGCCGGCACCCAGGATGAGGGTGATGGGGGCAATAGCCTTGGGATTGAGGATCAGGACAAGAAAGGGGACACCGACCAGGGCGAAGCCAAAGCCGGTAAGACTCTGAACAAAGGCCGCCGCCAGGACGATAACCAGAGCCAGAATGAAAGCAACAGGAGAAAGTAAAGGTAAGCTCATCTGGGCATCATACTAAGGACGGCTTCTACTCTCTTGGCGCCCGGCATCCGAAGCAACGATCACCAGCATGGCTTTGAGAGCGATTTCGATGGCCGCCTTCTCCCCCTGCCGGAAGGCCTCTGCTCCCCACTCCGGTTTGACCTCGGCGGCCGTGCCGTCGCAAGCATAAATTGCCCCGGCCCGCCAACCGCGCAGACTGGCCAAGATAAACAGGGTGTCACTCTCCATTTCCGCCGACAGGATTCCGGCCCCGGCCAGAGTATCTCTCAGGTGAGGATCCTGGGGGCCGTAAAAGGCATCCCGGGCGATACCCAGCCCGAGTCGATAAGGCAGGCCGCTTAACTCAGCCGACTGTACCAGTGCCTGAGTCAGGGAGAAATCTGCCACGGCCGGAAAGGCCATAGGAAGATAAGCCAATGAAGTCCCTCCGCCGCGATAGGTTCCGGTTGCAATGATCACATCGCCGCAGGTGATATCGTCCTGCAGCGTGCCGCAGGAGCCGATCCTGATAAAGGTATCGGCCCCCATGTGGCCTAATTCTTCCAGGGCGATAGCCGTGGTCGGACCGCCCATATTAGTGGCACATACGGTCATTGGAAAGCCTTTCAATGAACCCGTGAACACAAGGTATCCCCGGCTTTCACTGATCAACCGGGCCTCCTCAAGGCGGCCGGCTATCTTCCTGGCTCGCTCAGGATCGCCGGGCGTGAACACATAGCGGGCTATATTCTCAGGATTGCAGTGAATATGGAATTCCATTATTCCTCTCCTACTATTTTAATAGTTCTCAGAGCTTGCTCTTGAGCCTGGTCCAGGACAACCTGGCTGACCCGGGCTCACCGCTCTCGCAGTGAGACGCCGATTAGAATGATAACAATGATGGCGTAGGGCAGCATCTGGACGAACTGAACTGGCAGCACCTGCATGCCTTGCAGCCGCCAGGCCACAGAGTCAAAGAGACCGAATAAAATGCTGCCCAGAAAGGTGCCCACCGGCGTGCCCATACCGAAGATCGAGGCAGCCAGCCCTACAAAACCGCGGCCAGCCGACATTCCTTCGGTAAACATGGTCAAGTGTCCCAGAGAAAGGAACGAGCCCCCCAGCCCAGCCAATGCACCGCTGGTCATTACGGCAAAGAAGCGCATCCTGTCGCACCGTATTCCCAAAACCTCGGCCGCGGCCGGGTTCTCTCCAACGGCGCGCAAATGCACCCCCATTTTTGTCTTATATAAAAACAGGTGACTCAACAGTACCAAAAGCCAACTGACATATACCAGCGACGTGTATCCGCTGAGCAGGGGTCCCAGGACAGGCAAGCTGTGGATGATAGGCAGCCTTAGCACCGCAATACCTTTCAAGCCAGGATCGGAGAAGGCGCCGGCCACTCCGAAGATTGAGCGCAGCAGGTAGACTGTTAAAAATCCGGCAAAGATATTGATGGCAATACCCATGATGATAATATGCGCCTTCCAGCGAAGCGAAAACTGGGCAAAGATAAAGGCCAGCAGCATGGCCGATATCACGGCCAGCATTACCCCGGCCAGGGCACTCCCGGAAAAATAACTGCCTGCTACGGCGGCGAAAGCGCCGATAAGCATCATGCCCTCTACGGCAATATTGATCATCCCAGCACGGATGGTCAGCATAGTGGCCAGGCCTGCCAGGGTAACCGGGGTGGCCAGTCTTAATGTGCCTCGCAGTAGAGCAACGTCTATAATCTGGCTTAGCAATTCTTCAAGCATCTTTGATAATCTCCCTGGACTCCGGGCGATTTAAACTCCAGAGGAAACTGAAGATGCCTTCGGCCGCCAAAAAAAAGATAATGATAGACACAATAGTACCGATCAATTCGCGTGGCACCTCTGAAGTCCATTCCATTGCCAGCGCACCAGACTTAAGACCGCCGTAAAACACCGAGGCGAATAAAGCGCCGATAGGGTTGCGCTTGCCCAGCAAGGCCACCAGGATGCCATCGAACCCCAGACCGACCGAGAACTCCTCTATGAAACGCCGGTGGACACCCAGTATTTCAATGCCGCCTCCTAACCCGGCGAAGGCGCCGCTTAGCACCATACCTGTAAGCGCGATCCTCTTGACCGGGAGGCCGCCAAACAACGCAAAGCGGGGGGCGGAGCCTACATTGCGCAGCTCGTAGCCTAAAGTGGTGCGAGCTAACAGGAAAGCAGCCAGGATTACCACCGCCACAGCGATAAAGAAGCCGGTATTGAACTGGGTACGCTCAGCCAATCTGGTCAGCTCGGCGGAAGGCCTGACGAGGGGGGTCATGGGCGCCACTGCCGACTCACGCCAGGGATAGTTCACCAAATAGCTGACCCCGAAGCGAGCCAGGTAGTTGAACATGATGGTAATTATTACTTCGTTGGCTCCCAGCCACACCTTAAGCGCCCCTGGAATAGCGGCCCAGAGCCCCCCGGCCAATACCGCAGCGCCCAGGGCCAGAAAAACGTGAAAGAGCGGAGGTAACCCCGGCACAGCGAAGCCTATATAAGTGCCCATGATGGCGCCCAGGGTAAACTGACCCTCGATTCCCAGGTTGAATAGCCCTGTCCGAAAGGCGAATACCGCGGCCAGACTGGTAAACATCAGCGGGGTGGCCCGTTGCAGACTGGTGAAGATATTTCTCTTTCCCAGGAAAGCACCCTTAAACAGGGCTATAAATACCTTTACCGGGTGATGACCGCTTAAGGCCATCACCACCGAGCCGACGGTCATTGCCAGGATAACGCTAAGCAGAACCATTGTCAGTCCCCGGATCGTCCTGTTATGTAGCAGCCACTTCATGATTATTCCACCACAGGGGCACCGGTTGCAGAATCAGGCTTGATGCCGGCCATCATGAGCCCCAGCGCTTCTTCATTCGCGGTCTGGGCTTCTACTATTCCCATAATCCGGCCCTCATACATAACCGCCACTCGATCACTTAACGAGAGAATTTCATCCAGCTCGGCTGAAACCAGCAGGACGGCAGTTCCACAATCGCGCACCTTAAGAATACGCTGATGTACGAACTCAATGCTTCCAATATCCAGGCCGCGAGTCGGCTGAGAGGCAACGAGTATCCGGGGGCGGACCGACAGCTCCCGGGCTAATACCATTTTCTGCAGATTCCCGCCGGACAGCGTACTGGCGGTAACATTCCAGCCGGGTGTGCGAACGTCAAATTCCCGGAAGAGCTGTGAGGTAAATTGCCTGATACGGCTGAAGCTCAAGATATTCCAGTTGGAAAACGGTGGGTGGTAGTAAGAGCCTACGATAGCGTTATCTTTCAGGTCCGCCTGCATGTTCAACCCTGTAGTATAGCGGTCTTCCGGAATATGCGACAGGCCCAGTTCCCGCCGTCGCCGGGGAGAGGACCGGCTGATGTCCCGTCCATTAAGGTTAATCCGGCCTGCTTCTGCGGTGCGCAGGCCGGTGATAGCCTCGACCAGCTCCGTCTGACCGTTTCCCTCCACCCCGGCAATCCCCAGGATTTCACCCTGCCGTACCTCAAACGTTACTCCGCGCACTGCCGGCAAACCACGGTTGTCCAGGACGACCAAATCCTGCACCTGAAAAATTACCTCGCCCGGATTTGCCGGCGTCTTGTTGATGCGCAGCAACACTTCCCTGCCAACCATCATATTAGCGAGCTGCTGCGGCGTGGTCTCTGCGGTTCGCCGGGTGTTTACCACCCGCCCGCGGCGCATGACGGTCACCCGATTGGAGATCTCCATCACCTCCCGCAGCTTATGGGTAATGAAGATGACCGTTTTCCCGTGTCGCACTAATCCCCGAATCACCGAGAACAGTTCGCGTGTCTCCTGGGGCGTAAGTACCGCGGTCGGCTCATCAAGGATCAACACTTCGGCTTCCCGGTAAAGTGTCTTGAGGATCTCAACTCTCTGCTGGATGCCGACGGGCAGGTCACGGACGCGCAGGTGGGGCTCGATTTTCAGCCCATACCGCTCAGATAAAGCGGCGACCCGGGCGCGGGCCCGTTTTTCGTCGATAAAAATGCCCTTCCAACGAGTTGGCTCACTGCCAAGGGTGATATTCTCGGTCACTGTGAAAGAGGGCACCATTTTGAAATGCTGGTGCACCATCCCCATCCCCAGGCGAATGGCTGTGTCCGGGCTGTCAATCTCCACCTGTTTACCATTGATTGCGATTGTACCGCTGTCAGGCCGATGGAGCCCATACAGGATGTTCATGAGCGTGGTTTTCCCGGCGCCGTTTTCACCTACCAGGGCATGAATCTCGCCCAGCTTCACGGTGAGATCTACGCGGTCATTGGCGAGAACTCCGGGAAAAGTTTTGGTGATATCTCTCATGGATACAGCGATTGCTGAACTGCTTTGCTGTCTCTCGCTATGATCCAGGCCGGTTTCGGGCACAGTTGAATCTTTCCGCAGTCCAGACGTCATTGACATTACTGTTCCTGGTAGGCATCGGTCACTGACAATTCTCCGGACTTTATCTTGGCGGCGTACTCTTTCAAGCGCGCGATCAGATTATCCATCCGGTCGACCATATCTTGGGGCCCATTCTCGCGAAAGGTTCGCTCGCCGTCCGCTTCCACGATCCATGACGGCCCGACCATGTTCTCGGCCGCCCCGTAGGAGTGAGCTCCGCCCCGGAAACTACCCTCGGCGGTTTCCTTTATGATTCGGAACACCGCATCGTCGACCTTCTTCATCATACTGGTGACGACGTGGCCCGGAACAATATAATCCTGGTTGGAATCAACGCCTATGGAAAACAGGCCCGTTTCCTCGGATGCAGCCAGGACGCCTTCGCCGCTCTTGCCGGCTGCGGCGAAGATGATATCCGCCCCGTTGTTGTATTGAGAAAGGGCAAGTTCCTTTCCTTTAGTCGGATCATTAAAAGCGCCCGCATAACCTACCAGTACCTGCATGTCTGGATTTACCGCATGGACTCCCTCTTCGTAACCGATCTGGAAACGCCGAATCAGCGGGATGTCCATCCCGCCCACAAAGCCTACGGTGCCTTTTTTTGAAAGGCTGGCGGCCACCACGCCGACCAGGAAAGAACCTTCATGTTCGCGGAACAGCAAACTGGCCACATTTGGTTGGTTCACCGTGTTATCGACTATGGCAAACTTGGTATCCGGAAACTCAGAGGCAATTGTGTTGGTAGCGTCTACCATCCGGAAACCAACACTGATCACGATATCGTATCCGGCTTCAGCTACAGCCCGCATACTGGCCTCGTATTCGGCGGCATCGAAGGAACCTTCGATGACCTTGATTTCCGCGCCGAGCTTATCGCGGGCCTGTTCTATACCCCGATTGGCTGAATCCAGGAAAGAGCGATCGCCTAATGGCCCGGGTAAAACCAGGGCCGCCCGGACAGCCGGTCCGATCCTGGCCGTCGCTTCAGTTCCGGTTGGCGCTTTCTTTGTCTTTCCGCAGGCCGAAACCAGCATGACAATCAGAATCGTCAAAACTGTCAAGTCTAAAATTTTGCGAAGCATATGCTCCTCCTTGTTATAAAATTGTCGATTGATTGGGAAAAAATACTGTTGCCACTCTATCAATCAACATTATTCATTTTCCTGTCCGGATAGATTCTTGTCCAATGAATCCATCCGCCAGGACGGTCGTCTTCTCTTAAGGCGCATAGAGAAGTTAATGCGATCCGCCCGGTAGTAGAGCTTTTCGTAATCTATGGCAAGTTCTTCCGCCGTATAGGCGACTCTTGTTATAACGAAAATAGGGTCGCCGGTTTGAATTTGTAAAATCTCTGCGATTTCCCCTTCTGCAGTAGATGCGTCGATTATATAATTCGCCTCACTTAGAGTAATGCCGTACTTATCCTCCAGCAAGCTGTAAATTGGGTAACTAGTGAGATCCTCAGATACAATTTTTTGACCGACATCATTGGGCAACCAGGTAGTATCGAAAGATAAAGGGATATTATTCGCCAGGCGCAACCGTTCGATATAGGTGACAACTTCACCGGGTGAAAGGTTTAGTTTTTTCGCTACCACCTCGGAGACAGGTAGCTCGTCCGTCTTGAGCAACTGTGAAGACGGTCTGAGGCCCAATTCCAGCATGTCTTCCACAAATCCTGTGAGTGCGGTTAATTCCTGGCTGATTCGATGGCCGCGTACAAACGTACCCTGCCCCTGCACTCGGTAGACAATGCCCTCGGCAGCCAGGTCATCCAGGGCTCTTCGTACAGTTGCTCGACTGACCTTGAATCTATTTATCAGCCCGGTTTCTGATGATAGAAGAGTTCCCGGAAGGAGAGATGAATTGATAATCTCATCGCGTATAATCTCACGAATTTGATAATACAACGGTGCGGGATTGCTCTTTGAAACTTGCATCACAGTATCTTATCCCTCATCTCCCGACTAATCTTCCCGGCCCATCCTGGAAATATACGGATTTGATAGGTTAACCGGACAACCTAATATTAGCATATTCTAAATTAGCTGTCAAGACCGATGGCTTTATTATTTTCAATCTGCCACCGTTGGTGAGCAATCAGGATAGGAAAACCGAAAAACATATCGGTGGTAGCAATAATCTCCAAGGTGCACATTCTGCTTGACAGATTATACTGTTGGATAGTAGTATTAATACAAATACAGGTAGTAAACCTGTTGAAAGTGTTCGGATCCCGATTCAGAACGTCCAAAAGATGATTCTGCGGGACTCCCTTAAAGCCGGTAGCAGCCGGCTTTTTTTATTGGTATATGACGCCATAAGATCATCATCAAGCTAACGGATTTTCATCACAATTCCACAATTTCCAGTCGTAAAACGGGATCGCAGAATGTTTCCCGGCTGGATTACCGCAGCTTTGCCTTAAGCATTGACTTTTAAGGAAAAGCCCCGTATTTTCTCTACACTATGGAATTAAAGTACAAATGCCTGATTCTAGATCATGATGATACTGCCGTGGACAGTACGGCCAAACTGCATTACCCCGCCCACCTGGAAGTTATGCGAACTCTCCGTCCTCATCTTTCACCAATAAGCCTTGAAGAGTGGTTTTTGAAGAACTTCCATCCGGGCATAATGGAATACCTGGTAAAAGAACTGAAGTTTACAGATCGTGAAATGCAGATAGAATACCAAATCTGGCGGGACTATACCTTAAGCCGTATCCCGCAGTTTTACCCTGGATTCATGGAGATACTAAAGACATTCAAAGAAATGGGGGGGGTGATCAGTGTTGTTTCCCATTCCGAAAAAGATTTAATAGAGAGAGATTATCGCCATCATAACGCCGACATTTTACCGGATCTTATTTTTGGCTGGGACTACGACGAAGAAAAAAGAAAACCCAGTCCCTGGCCTGTATGGCAAATACTGAATCAATTCGGTCTAAAGCCCCTGGAAGCCCTCATTATCGACGACCTGAAACCGGGTGTTCTCATGTCCCAGGCTTCAGGGGTACCTGTAGCCGCGGCAGGGTGGAGTCATTCCATACCGTCGATCAGGGAATTCATGAACGCGCATTGCGCAGCTTATTTCACTGACATTGAAGAATTACGGGATTATATTTTCGGATGAACTAATCGGAAACAGTAAAAATTTATCAAGAAAATTTCACGCCCGCTTCGCTCGGGGACACAGAGAAAAAGGAGGCGGCTTGTTTTGTAGTCAAAACCCTGAATATTTAAAGGACATTTGGAACCTCGCTACATCCGGTTCATTAAGCCGAAACTCTTCTGCGGCCAATACCTGCGTTTGGAATTGAATGCTCTGGGTTTCGGTTATCATGGCCTGAGCGTAGTAATCGGTATTATTCTCCCGCTTTTTATACCTGAAAGCCACGGCTGGAAAGCCGTTAACCGTGTATTCCGATTTTTGAAGAATAAGGGCGTCTTTTACAAGCTTGTCCCGCGCCGCTATCAGGGAAGCCATGGCCGCATCTTTATCCATCTTCGGGAGGTTGTGTCGCAGGGCGCCGATCATATACAGCTTGTTATCTCCGGATATAAGGTAAAAATCCATTTTCAATCTGCCTGCTGCCGTATCGATAACTTCCTCGCGGTGCTCGATATTCTTATAACGGGCCGGAATGTCGACCCTGAAATTATAGGTATTATTCTCATATTTAAAATATTTGAAATCACTGCAGGATGGAAACAATACCAAAAGAATTATCACACCCAACATTACGACGCCTGTTCGGGTATCTCCAGACATATCTTCCTCGAAAATCTGCTGAAATTATAGTACAAAACTTAAACTATTATATAGTATATTAATAACTCGCCTGCAACGCAAACAAAAAATTTTCACTTTGAGGCGGCCAATTTAGCGATTTTTTCCGTGCGCATTACCATCTTGTTATAATGAGAACCTCGCCAGAATACCTTCTCACAGCCCGAGCACCGGTAAAATTCCTCATAGAACCGGATGGTTCGCGGCAAGAGTCTGTTCAAGACTTCCCTTTTCTCTACCTTTTCGATCATCCCATTACATGAGATACATCGGCTTAAAGGCCTTACTTTTGAAAAGAGGTCGAAGCGCCGGATTACCTCCGCAGCCTGTTTGTCGGGGTGCTGGGATCGTATCCAGTACCCATGAGTAACTGCCTTTCTTTTCAAAAGACCCTGGTCCCGTGTCAGGATGATGCGGTGCTCCTTCAGCGCCTGTTCGACTATTTCCGGGTCGTTATAGCGGTTGTCGTAGTACGTATCAAAACCCAGCATCCTCAATAAACGGGCAAGTTTACCCAGATGCACGTCTAAAATAAAGGCAGGTTCCCTTAAGGGATTGTTTCTTAATTTGGTGACTTTTGAAATATCGAAGCTTTCAAATACCGGATATACGGCAACCCGGTCTCCGTTCCGCAATTGGTAAGAGAAATCCACCGGATTGCCATTTACCAGGATAAGATCAATTTCGGTATGGGGAACACCGAGGGATTCAATCGTGTCCTTTATGGATGGTTTTCCATCAAATGCATGGAAAAAGGATAGTTTTTTCTTTTCCGGGGGAAGGAAATCGTTTAATTCTTCATAAAAACGAAAAACTGCTTCGTTAATGGACATAGCATATAAAAAAAGCAACCGGCCTTTTTTTCCGGCTGCTTTTCATTTGTTTAATCTGATGTTATCAGCCTGCCTCAATTGCGTCCACAGGGCAAACATCTGCACATACACCGCAGCTTGTACATGCATCCGGATCGATATATCGCACATCACTCTTTTCGCTGATAGCTTCAGAGGGACATTCCGGCTCACATGCAGCACAATTGGTACACTCGTCGTTGATCCTATAAGCCATCTATTTCCTCCAAAATTGTGTTATTACAGTATATTACCCAATATCAAACAATTTATCAACCTCAAGTCAGACCTTTAAGACCTATTGTATTATTCAGGTTTGATCGAGCAGTTCACAAGGCCGCTTAAAACGGAATGGGCTTTGCTATAATCCCAGGAGACGGATATGTTTTTCAATATTCTCTGCCACGGAAGAATAGTGCGCTTCTTCAACTTCTGCAAGGCTTCTAAAAAAATCGAAGCGGATTTCAGGATCTTTAAGCATGCCGTAAGTTATATGCAGAAGCTGCCGGGAGTCTGCTATATTGAGATACTCCGGAAGCTCTCTGTCGGCGATAGAATCTACGTCCTGTATTTTTGTGATATCGGCGGTTATATGGTAGAGTTTTTTTGCCTCCGGAAAATTGGCCAACGCCTTTTTATGCATTTCCCGGTACAATCCCGGACGATTTTTCGCGATTGTACGAACCGCCTCAAGCCAGGAGGTACCGGCGGTTTTCAAGTGAAGCCGCCCTTGAGTATATTTTCCGATTACCGGGTAGACCGAAAACTTGTCGCTGCCCGAATGGATCGAAATTTTATAGTTTCCGTAGGCCTTTGCAATATCGCAATGCTCCTTGAATTGCCGTTCAAACTCCTCAACCGAACCGATATAATCGATGCCCTTCTGGAATTCGCCGACAAACCTGGGAGCCAGGGAATTAACCGTAACACCCCTGGATTTCAATTCAGCCGCTATAAACAGATGGTGCGAAGGTAAAGTTGGGGATGTCGTTTCATCTATACTGATTTCCAGATCGTATTGGGATCCCCGTCTTTTCTTTAAATGTTCATCTACCCGGGCTGAAAAATCCAGGGCTTTCCAATACATAAGCGCACATTTTTTCGCCTCCGGTTCAGTGAAACTGATGGAACTGTTTCCAACGGTAAATTGCCTTCCGGAGTATGCCCTCAACACTTTTTCCTTTACGGCTTCGGAAAGATTTTCAAACTCGACCTCAATCCTTTCCCGGCTTAAGCTTGAGACAGCCGGATTCATCACCTCGGTAAGGTCCAGGGTAATCATCGGCATACCTGCATCCAGGGCAACATCGATATCTTCGATCCTTTTTAAGTGATCACCGTCGGCTCCGTATCCCTTCTCATAACCCTCCTGGAATACGAGGAAAGCCGCATCGGCGACAACGCCCTGGTAGTTTCTTCCGGTCAATGTTAACTCCCTTATTGACTGCTGGGCCAGCACCGGGTATACATCGAACTTTTTTACGGCTCTGATGTGGCCGGGTGTTGCGAGTCCCAGCCTGTCACCACAGCCGATAGTCGTCTTTTTATCCCTTAAAGAGACAGGCGCCACAAAGGGGAACTGGTCCTTTAATACAAGATAATTCTCCCAGGAGAAATCCGCGCGTATAACCTGGACACCACTGATTGTAAACGCTTCACCCTGGAAATCGCATTTAAACTCCCTTTCCGCCAAAAGAAAAAAATTTTTACGGTTATCAATAGAGGCAATAAGGTGCAGTATATCATTTTTTTTGTAGAGGGAGGATGTATACACGGTAACCCCCACATCCCGGAAGTCGCCCCTTCCATGGAGCTTGACAGTCTCCAGGTATTCCTGCCTTGCCCGGATAAGATTTTCCTCAAGCAGAAGCTTCACAAGCCGTTCCACCTTCATCCTCCTTCAAATCTTAAGTCAACATTAATCCTTAAAAAAGTTCTTCGCATTGTTATAGCTTATATTCTCCACCATTGTTCCCAATAATTGCATGTCTTTCGGTAGTTCCCCTTTTTCCACCCAAGTGCCCAGTAGATTGCAGAGAACACGCCGGAAATATTCATGCCGTGGATAGGAAAGAAAACTCCTGGAATCGGTTAACATGCCGACAAACCGGCTAAGAAGACCGTAGTTGGCAAGATCGGTCATCTGTTTCTCCATGCCTGTCTTCTGGTCCTGGAACCACCAGGCTGAACCGAACTGCATTTTCCCCGGAATGGTTCCATCCTGGAAGTTACCAATCATGGTTCCGACAACTTCATTATCACAGGAGTTAAGAGAATAGAGAATCATTTTCGGCAGCTCATTAGTGCGGTCAAGCATATTCAGGAATTTCCCCAGGGGGCGGGCAATCTCAAAATCCCCCGTGGAATCAAACCCCGTATCAGGACCGATGGTATTAAGCATCCTTGAATTGACGTTACGTAAAGCTCCCATATGAAGCTGCATTGTCCAACCTTTGGCGGCATTCATGCGGCCGAATTCCAGAAGCACCGCGGTCTTGAATTGCAGGCCCTCATGGCGGCTTACATTTTCGCCTTTTCTAACCCGGGCAAAAATATCCCGTATCGCCCTGTCGGTGAAATCTTCGGCCGGGGGGCTTTCAACAGCATGATCAGTCAGCCGGCATCCGGCAGCCTGGAAGAAATCATGCCTGGCATGAAGGCATGCCAGGAAATCGTCATAGGATTGGACAGGGGAGCTGCATACTTCTTCAAGCCTGGAGAGCCACTCTGAAAAAAGGGCTGGATTTTCCACTGCCATGGCCTTATCGGGACGCATCGTCGGAAAAACCCCGACCGGGAAACCGGCATCCTGCCGGATGAACCGATGGTATGCAAGGGTGTCCACCGGATCATCCGTTGTACACACCCCTTTAACGTTCATGCTTTCCATTATCTTCCGAACACGGAACTTTTCCGTATTGAGAAGTTCGTTGCACCTGTCGTATATGTACCGGGCTGTATCACCGTCAAGCCGCGTATCTGTAATTCCAAAGTATCGTTTCAATTCAAGGTGGGTCCAATGGTACAGGGGGTTCCCGACTGTGCAGGGCACTGTTCCTGCCCAGGCTTTAAACTTTTCCCAATCATCGGCCTCCCCGGTTATGTACTTTTCCGGGACTCCATTAGCCCGCATTGCCCGCCACTTGTAATGATCGCCTCCCAGCCAGATCTGCGTAAGATTCTCGAACAACCTGTTTTCGGCAATATCTTTTACGGGCAGATGACAGTGATAATCGAAGATCGGCATTTTTTCCGCATGATTATGAAACAACTCCCGCGCGGTATCCGTCTCCAGCAGGAAATCCTCGGTAAGAAATTCTTTCATATTTTCGCCAGGTTAGATATTGCTTACCAGGTACCCGCCGTCCACCGGTACTGTAATACCCGTTACAAAACCGGAGGCTTTATCACTTGCCAGGAAAAGAACGCAGCCTGCGATTTCAGACGCATCTCCGAACCGGCCGAATGGGGTATGATCAATTACGGCTTTACCCCTGGGCGTCAGTTGGGCTGAGGTTTCGTCAATCAGCAAGGCCTTGTTCTGCTTCCCCAAGAAAAAGCCGGGCGCGATTGCGTTAACCCGAATCCCAAAGGGTGCGAACTCCCTGGCGGCAGCCATGGTTAAATTCATTACGCCGGATTTTGCAGCACCATAGGCCCACACCCCGGAAAGCGGTATATAAGACGCCATCGAAGCGAGGTTGATTATTGTCCCTTTGATTTTTTTTTCAATCCAGTTGGCGGCTATAACCTTGGTAGGTGCCATAAGACCGGCGATAAGATTCAACTTTAGTACGCTCTCAAACTGTTCTATATCGGTTTCAATGAAAGAAGATTTCCCCCGGTTACCGCCGACTCCATTTACCAGGACCTCAAAGGAACCGAATTTTTTTTCGGTGACTTTTACAGCGTTTTTTAGCGCTTCCTCATCTCCGGTATCGACCACAACCGTCTGCAACCTTTCTCCGGTACCTCCCACATTTATTAGATTATCATAAGCTATGTCCAGGGATTCATGCCCCCTGCCCCACAGAGAGATGTTCGCCCCCGCCTTTAACAGCGCTTCAGATATCGATCCTGCGAGAACGCCGCCTCCGCCGGTAATAACAGCGGTTTTGCCTCGAAGAGAAAACATCTCATGTAAATAATCCATAGTATGCCCCTTAACCAGTCCAAATTAATAAACAGTAATGATTTTTAAGCCGGGGAAATATATATAAAATTTCAGCCTGCCTTAAGATTTTGCATCATACTACTTCCGGTTTCTTTCATTTCTTAGAATATTCTGTAAGGAAGTCATTGTCAACAGAAGGTGTGTCTGCTGATGATATTTCCTTTTACGCATTTCCCCTACCATATAAATACACTGTTTTTTCTTACAAAATACAGTCTTCACCCCATTCCTTTTGACTCAGGATCGTTGAAACTATACTAACCTAAGAAAATGAATGCTGGAAAATTATCATCACAAGAAGGGAGGAGAAAATATGCTTAAAAACTTAAAAATCGGCTTAAAGATCGGCGGCGGATTTGCCATCGTACTGCTCCTGACCGCGCTGGTCGGGTTCATCGGCTGGAACGGGATGGGGAATGCGGTCGACAAGGTCGACAAGTCCAACGATGTGAACGGCCTGGTAAAAGACATATTAAAAACCCGGCAGGCGGAGAAGAATTTTATTCTCCGCGGCGGGCAGGAGTATGTGGATCAGGTTGCAGCCACCGTGGCTGATATGCTGAAACAGATCAATGTCACCAAAAATAAGTTCAAAGATACAGTCAACAAGCAGCAGATGGACACGGTGATGGAAGCGGTCAAGAAATACGAGCAGGCCTTTAGCGGGTATGTGGGGCTTGAGCAACAGAAGGCGGCGAGTGATGAGCGCATGGTCACTGCCGCCCGG
>JBFMGN010000001.1:0-25380 GCA_040752435.1 Spirochaetota bacterium | reverse complement strand
GACGAGGTGGTGGTGGCAATATTTTTATGCGGCAGCAAACCGACCCTTCCCAAACAGATGTGGGATGGTATCCGAATCGCTATCAATCCGACCATTTCAGCCGTTGCTTCCCTGCTGCTTGCTTTTTCTGTGTCCCTTCTACTGTCAATCCAGATTATTTCCAGGGGATCCGAAAAAAAATTGAAGAGAGCGGCAAGGTAATAATCTGTTCCGAAATACATGTCATTTTTCTCCTCCTTTCCATACCCCAGGTTTAAGAATAATTCCATATATTGAGAATTATTTGTTTTTTTTCTGATAATAATAATTTGACAAGGGTATCAGTGTGCTTTAAAGTTATTTTTAATAATACATTTCTTAGAGGAGGTAGAGTATGAAGAAATGGTGTATTATCACGGTTGCTGTATTAGGTTTTTTGTTTTCCAGCATCACCGTCTTTGCTGCCGGTCAGAAGGAAGAAGCCCCTAAAGCCCTTCCCGAAAAAATCGTAGTGGGCTGCCTCGAACCCTTAACCGGCTCCTATGCCGTATTCGGAACTGAAGCTAAAATCGGAATGGAGATCGCCATTAAGCACATCAACGAGACGGGTGGCATCGCCTCTCTCAAGGGTATTCCGTTGTCCCTGGTGGCGGAGGATTGCGGGGAATCTCCTGACAGCGCCAAATTGGGAGCGGAGAGCCTCATCAGCAAGTATCATCCTGTGGCTATCCTGGGATTGTACATCAGCCGCTTGACTATAACCGCCTCGGAGGTCATGGAGCGCAACAAGGTGATCCTTGTTACTGATGCTCTGGCAGACAGTTTAACCGCCATGGGACGGCGCTATCTGTTCCGCCCTTCGGCGAATGCCGGCCAGTACGGTTCTTCCGCCGTTGAGTTCCTGGCGGATATAGCCAAGAAAAAGGGATTCGATATGAGTAAAAGCAGGGTGGCCTTGATCAACGAGGACTCCGCCTTCGGCCGCAGTGTGGCCATGGGTGCGGTGAATGCTGCGTTGGGCAAGGGAGTTACCATTGTGTATCACAAGGAGTACCCCTACGATAGTTCCGATGTGACCTCGATCGTGTCAGACATCACCAATGCCAAAGCGGATGTCGTGTTACACTGCCCGTATTTTATGGATGCGATTCTCTTTGCCAAAACCTTCCGTGAAAAGGGGAAAATACCGAAGTTCATTGCGGGTATGGGCGCCTGTGGTTATGTCGATGACAACTCGATTAAGGCTCTTGGGCAGACCGGCAACTATTACTCCAATACGTACGGCTACAACCCGGAGAAAAACACAACCTGGAATCAGAAATTCGTAAAAGACTTTAAGGCCCAAACGAGAAATCTCCCCACTGATTCGTCGGGCATGAACTATTACGCCATGTGGGTCTTAAAGGAAGCTTTGGAGCTTTCAGGCAGGCTGTTTCCGGATGATCCATTGAACCCTGAGAATTTACGGCAAGCCTTCCTTAAGCTCGACATCACCTCCGGCCCGGCAGTGGATACATTTCCGACTAATCGTTTTACCTTCACGGAAACAGGTGACAACCCTCACGCCCGGGCGGTTGTTATGCAGGTAATCAACGGGCAGCCGAAAGTAGTGTGGCCTTTCGCCGACGCACAAGCCGAGGCGGTTTTCCCCAGGCCGGATGCCACCTATTAGGAGATGATCCCTTAGATAAACTTAAAGACAACTCGAACCGACCGGGAATCCCCGGCCGGTTCTTTTTAAAACCTGCCTGACCATGATAAAAAAGGACACGGGAGATGATCTCGAGCATTCTGCAAAACGTAATCGACGGCTCTATGATGGGCTGCATCTACGGATTAATCGCCCTGGGCCTATCCTTGATTTTCGGTGTCATGAACATCGTGAACTTCGCCCACGGGGATTTCGTGATGCTGGCGATGTATTTTACCTTCTGGGCCGGCACCTACTTTTCCATCGATGCTGTTTTCACTCCGCTTATAACCATTCCGCTTCTCTTCGTTTTCGGGATTCTTACCTACTCCTTGATCATTGAAAAAACCTTAAGGGAGCGGTTTGTAGTACAGGTGGCCGTCACCGTCGGCCTCATGACTTTCCTCCGGGCCTTAACCCAGATGATCTGGGAAGCCCGGCCGAGAGCCTTGCCATTTTCCATCATTCAGGGGAATGTCCAATTGGGCGGATACACAATTATGCTCTCCCGCTTGATCTCGGCTTCGGTGAGTATTATAGCTGTCTTTGCCGTTTCCATGTTCTTAAATCACACCTGGATCGGTCGATCGGTGCGCGCCACTTCCGACGATGTGGATGCTGCTGCCTTAATGGGCGTCAATTATCGTTTTACATACGCTTTTGCCTTTGGCCTGGGCTCCGCCTTAACAGCTTTAGCCGGGGGACTGCTGATGACCTTCCAGCAGGTAGACCCCACGATGGGACTGCGGTTCGGGCTCTTAAGCTGGTGTATCCTGGCCATGTCCGGACTGGGCTCAGTCCCCGGCCTGCTGATCTCTGGAATCATCGTGGGTACGGCGGAATCCTTAGCCATGAGTCTCTGGGAACCCCGGGCCCGGTCACTGATCGTTTACCTCATTTTTGTGGTAATCCTCTGGCTTAAACCGCGCGGCTTGTTCGGGAGGAAGTAATGAGCATGGTACGGACAAGACGACAACGGTACATCAGCCTGGCTTTCCTGGCAATATCAGTCTTGCTGCCTTTGGCTTTTCTTCGCAATCAATACAACCTTATCCTGCTCACTACCGTGGTTTTATACGGTGTGCTGTCCAGCGCCTGGAATATAATCGGGGGAATGGCCGGGCAGCTCGACTTATCCGTCGGCGCTTACTTAGGCCTGGGAGCTTACACCACCGGCACCCTGATGATGCGCTGGAATATCACCCCATGGGCGGGGATGATCGTCGGCGGGCTGGTGTCAACCCTTTTCGCCTTTGTAATAGGTTACCCTTTGTTCCGCTTCCATATCCGGGAGGTCTGGTATGCTCTTTCCTCCGCGGCGCTGGTGGTGGTTCTGCAGGTGGTTTTCCTCCTATGGAAAGAGGTCGGCGGTCCTATGGAGCGTTTACTTCCTTATTACAACTTTTCTTTTTACCATCTCCGTTTCGGAACCTACCTCCCTTATTACTACCTTATGCTGGTAATACTTATTTTTACTTTGTTTGTCACGTTCCGTATCCGCAGCCGCCGACTGGGGTATTACCTGTTTGCGCTGGCGGATGATGAAGATGCCGCCGAAGTGCTCGGCGTAGACGCCCGGGGGAGTAAATTGAAAGCCTTGATGGTCTACGCTTTTATCGTGGGGGTAACCGGCGGTCTTTATGCCTGTCTCTACGGTTTCATCCATACGAGCTTCTTTTCCAGTACGATCAGCCTGGAAGTGGCGATCCTCGGAATCGTAGGCGGGATGGGGATAATTTACGGACCTCTCATGGCCACCTCTATTCTGGTTACAGGCAGGGAGTTGCTTAGAGCTAACCTGGGAGGTCACATGGAAAGCCTCTACCTGGTTATCTATGCCGCGGCATTGATCTTAAGCGCTTTATTCCGCCCCCGGGGATTGGCCTCATTTATACACGATGCCCTGGTTAAAGCAAGATCGTCCGATAGAAAGGAGCAGCCATGAGCCCGGAACCGATCCTTAAAGTTACGCAGTTGACCAAGCGTTTCGGTAACCTGGTAGCTGTGAATAACATCAACTTTACCATATACCGGGGAGAGATACTCGGCCTCATCGGGCCTAACGGCGCCGGCAAGACAACCTTATTCAACACGATCTCAGGACTGTATCATCCCGATGAGGGCGAGGTGGTTTTCAAGGGGTCTGGCATAACAGGTCTTCACCCCCACAAAATCTGCCGGCTTGGTATGTCCAGGACTTTTCAGGTGACCAAGGCCTTCGCCCATATGACAGTGGAGGAGGCGGTCCGGGTAGGCGCGTATAACCGGCATAGGGAAAACGAGGTAGAGGAGAGGGTCAACCAGGTTATCTCATATTTCAATCTGGAGAAAATTCGGCATTGGAAGTGCGAAGATCTCGGGTTGGCACCTCTCAAACGGGTGGAAGTGGCCCGGGCCGCGGCTACAGACCCGGAACTGCTGCTCCTGGATGAGGCCGGGGCCGGATTGACCGCGGCTGAATTGGCGGAGCTGATGGCGCTTCTGAAAACTCTCCGCCAGGAGAGACAGATCACTCTCTGTGTGGTGGAACATGTAATGCAGATGGTAATGGGGCTATGCGAGCGTATAATCGTTCTGGATTACGGTGAGATCATTGCCGAGGGGACCCCGGAGCAGATCAGCACAAACGTACGTGTGATCGAAGCCTATTTAGGAAAGAGGTTTGTGCGATGAGTATTCTTCAGGTTGAAAAACTGACCACCGGTTACGGAAAGGTTCCCATATTACACGACGCCGCTTTCTACATAGATCCGGGAGAAGTAGTCGCCATCATCGGGCCCAACGGCGCGGGTAAGAGTACGCTGCTGAAAACCATTTCCGGCCTGATCAAACCCTACTCCGGAAACATCGTCTTTAACGGTAAAAACAGGGCAGGTTCGTCTCCCCATGCGATCGCCCGCAGCGGCCTCTCTTACGTTCCAGAGGGGGGCCGCCTTTTCCCCAACATGACGGTCAGAGAAAATCTGTACATGGGCGCCTATGCCAAACGTACCAATCTAAAAAGCGGGATCATGGAGGAAATCTTTGAGATTTTTCCCGTCCTCAAACAACGCAGCCGACAGTTCGCCCGCACTTTAAGCGGAGGGGAGAAGCAGATGCTGGCCATCGGCCGGGGTCTTGTCTCCCGCCCCACGCTTCTGATGCTTGATGAGCCCTCACTGGGGCTCGCACCCAAACTGGTAGACGAGATCTACGAGCGGCTGCATAGATTGAAGGATCGAGGCCTGACCGTTCTCCTGATAGAGCAGAACACCAACTACGCGCTGGAACTGGCCAGCAGGGGTTACGTTCTGGAAAACGGTCGGATCGTTTTAGAAGGGAATGGTGCCGAGTTGACGGCTAACCCGCACATCAAGAAATTCTACCTGGGGCTTTAGCCGCCGGAACAAATGGGCACGTAACACTAACCCACCGTCCTTTTATTCTTCCTTTCCCTGTAAGGCAAAGAAGATTCGTTCTGCCGTTACCGGGAGATGGGTTATCCGCACTCCTATGGCGTTCTTGACCGCGTTAACCACTGCCGGCCCTGCGGCGGAAACGGCCGGCTCGCCGATACCTTTGGCGCCGAACGGTCCTTTGCCCGATTTGGATTCGAGCAAAATGCTTTTAATATCCGGGACGTCTTTGGAAGTCGGGATCAAGTAGTCGTGCAGGTTCCAGGTTAAGGGTACACCCCGGTCTTCAATGTACTCCTCCATAAGTCCGAAACCAAGTCCCTGCGCGGCACCGCCTTCCATCTGCCCTTCCACCCGGTTCGGGTTAACAGCCAGGCCGATATCATAAGCCGTCGCCCACTTGAGCACCCTGACCTCTCCGGTCTCGATATCAACTTCCACCTCTGCCGCCTGGGCACCGAAGGTGAAATCCGGAAAGACCGGATCCTTGATGATATCCGAGCTGATCGGTTCAGTGAACGGCGCCTTGAAGGTGGCCAGACTCTGGGGCACCTGCCCTTCGAAGTGGCACTGTTTAATCACGTCCACCAGGCGTAGTTTTTTACCGGCCTCTTCCACCGAGTAAACACTCTTATCCTTCAACTCCAAGGAGTCCGGGGCTGCCGAAAGCATCTCCGCCGCCTTTTCCACGATTATTTTTCGAACATTTTCGGCAGCCAGTTTGGCGGCGTTGCCGGACATGTAGAGCGCCCTGGTGGCAGTGACTGTGCCCGAAAGCGGGGTTACCTGGGAATCAGTGGAGATTACCCGGACTTCCTCCAGTTTCAAGCCCAGCACCTCAGCCACAATTGCACGCACCGATTCCCGCTGGCCGCCCCCCAGGTCGGGGATACCTGTTCGCACCACGGCGCTGCCGTCCAGCTCCAGGTTGACCCAGCAGCTGGAGGTGTCGTGCAGGTAGGTCATGCGGCCGTAAGACTGCCAGCAGCAGGCGAAGCCCCGGCCGATTTTCCTGGTTTTTGAACCCTGGCCCGGTTTTCCTAAAGCCTCCAGGGCCTTTAGAGCGCATTTTTCCAGCCACACCTCTGAAGTAATTTCCTGGTAACTGGCGGTCACATCCCCTTTCTTCAAAAAGTTCTTCTTACGAAACTCCAGCGGGTCCAGCCCCAGTTTTGAAGCGAGCTCATCCATCTGCCCCTCGTAAGCCACAACTACCTGCATGCCTCCAAATCCCCGGAAGGCGCTGGTCATCACGTTGTTGGTAAGCACTGAATAGGCGTCGACCTTAACATTGGGGATCAGGTAAGGTCCGGTGGAATGAACCGTAGAATAAATCAGAACCCAAGGGCTTAAGTACACGTACGCGCCGGCATCTGAGACAATCTCTGCCTCCAGGGCGACCAGCCTGCCGTCCCGGGTGGCGCCTGTCTTATATTTGAGGGTATAAGGATGCCGCTTGTGCCGGCCGTAGCCCATTTCTTCCCGCGTAAAGGTAAGTTTTACAGGTCTGCCTGTTTTCCAGGCTAAGAGGGCAAGAAAGACTTCGACTGTTACATCTTCCTTTCCACCGAAGCCGCCGCCGATAAGAGTGCCTATAACCCGCACCCTGCTTTCCGGCAGACCGAGTACCGTGGCAATATCCCGGTAATGCTCGATGACCTGCGCGGCGTAGCGCACGTTCACCACCCCCATATCATCGACCCAGGCTACCCCGGATTCCGGTTCGATGTGGGCGTGCTCTTGCCGGGGGGTGCGATAGGTGTTCTCTACGATGACGTCCGCCTGGGCGAATCCCTTCTCCACGTCCCCCTTGCGCAGTTTCCAGGAGGCGATGATATTGTTGTTGCCGTGTATTTTCGGGGCCTCAGGTTTCATCGCCTCAAATGGATCGAAAACAGCAGGGAGATCTTCATATTCGACTTCAATTTTCTGCAAGGCTGCCCGGGCGATGTCCATTGTCTCTGCCGCCACCAGAGCGATCGGTTCGCCCCAATAACGCACCCGTTCACCGGCTAAAACCTGGTGTTTCGCCTCGAGCAGCCCCACCTCGGTGGTCTGGCCGACCACATTTTTAACCGACTCGTTATGGGGAACGTCCCTGGCAGTCAGGACGCACACCACTCCCGACAGCTCTCGGGCTTTGGTCACATCCAGGCGCATGATCCGGGCCGAAGCCCTGGCAGCCCGGAAAACCTTGGCATGCAGCATACCGGGCAGGGTAAAGTCATCGGCAAAGATGACATTGCCCAGCACTTTGTCCTTCTCGTCGATACCGATTATCCTTTTACCGATAACACTGTATTCTGTCTTCATCGCCCCCCTCCTTGAACGACTGCCTCGATGGCATCCACTATTTTTGTATACCCGGTGCAGCGGCAGAGATTACCGGAAATAGCCTCCCGAATTTCTTCCCGGGTGGGACTGGGGTTCTTATCAAGCAGGGCTTTGGCGCTCATCAGCATGCCGGGCGTACAAAAACCGCACTGCAGGGCTTCGTACTCCACAAAGGTCTGCTGCAGAGGGTGCATTTTTTCCCATGTCCCGAGGGACTTAACCGTATAAACCTGGCTGCCGTCAGCCTGCAGGGCCAGAGTGATGCAGGCCAGAATCGCCTTGCCGTCCATGATCACAGTGCACGCGCCGCAGTCTCCCTTGTCGCAACCCCTTTTGACTTCGATAAAGTTGTTTTCCCTCAGGAAATCGAGCAGGGTCGTTTCTGCCTTTACCCTGCCCTCCACTTCCCGATCGTTGACCGTGATTAAAATATCGTACAGTTCCTGCTGGCTCATCTCACTCCTCCATTCCCAGAGCCTTTCGCACCGCTTTGGCCAAAAGCCTGGCCGAAACCCGGCGCCGGTATTCGGCGCTGCCCCTCACATCGGTGATCGGACTGATCTCTTTTACAATCTCCCCGGAAATCGTATTGATGGTCTCCCAGTCCAGTTGCTTAGCCTTAAAAGCCGCTTCGGTTTTGCGGGCCCGCACCGGTGTCGGTGCCACTCCACCACAGGCGATGCGGATGTCCTCCACCGTATTCCCCCTGGCAATCAACCAGACGGCCACAGAGGCTACCGAACAGGAAGTACCCTTGCGCAAGCCAAGCTTGATAAACGCCCCGCGACCTTGGGATGGAATTGGAAACTGCACCTTAAGAATCACTTCCTCCGGTTTCAATACATTTTTACCCGGGCCGGTGAAAAACTGATCCAGGGGGATGGTCCTCTCGCCGTCTGCACTGGCAATCAATACCCGTCCGCCAAGTACCAGCAGGGGTGGGATCGTATCCCCAATAGGTGAAGAGTCGGCGATGTTACCGGCCAGGGTGGCCATATTCCGTACCAGCGGATTGGCGAATTTTCTTAAAGCCTCGGCCAAAAATGGAACTTTTCCCCTGATGAGGGGGGACTCCAAAATGTCTGCGATTACTTCACCCGCCCCAATCTCGATCGTCCCGTCCAGGGCCTTGATCCCTTTCATCGCCCCCAGGTACTTTACATCGACGAGAGTTCCCCTCTCTATCGAACCTTCCTTGACATAGACCACAACATTGGAACCCCCGTCCAGGATTCTGGCATGGCTGCCCTCTTTTTTCTTGAACTTAAGGAGTTCACTCAGGGTTGTGGGTCTAAAATATTGAAAACTCCCCATCTCCTCCTCCATTTTGTAATCTCTTTTCGATTCCGGTAAGGAAATTCTTAACTATTTGCAATCCGCTATTTTACCTGATCTATCCTATCTGGTACGGCTGGCTCTGTCAAATTTAATATTATCAATATTTGGAATTCGATTCTTTAATTATTATTGACATTCAGATAGTATCCTCACCAGAATATAATCGGCAAGGCCGGCATAATCAGTGTGTTTTATATAGACACAGGGCCATAGAAAAGGAAAGGAGAGGGGCAGCATGCAGGCTACTAAATTTTACTTTGTCGGGAAAGATTTTCCCAGAAAAGAAGGCCGGGCCCGGGTAACGGGGCGGGAAGTATACCCTTCAGACCTGGTACTGCCGGGGATGCTTTTCGGCCGAATCCTGCGCAGCCCTTACCCCCATGCCCGGATTAAGGGCATCGATTTTTCCGAGGCGGAAAAACTCGGAGCCGTAACCTTGAGTTTCACGGAAACACCAAAAAAATTTTTCAACGTGCGCCAGGTTTCCATACCACGCTCCACCTATAAGGACTGGCAGATCTTAAGCGACCATATTCGTCAGGTGGGAGATGCGTATGGGGCGGTGGCTGCCGAGACGGAAGAGTTAGCCGAGAAAGCGGCCGAGACAGTTAAGGTCGAGTGGGAAATCCTGCCTGCCTATTTCAACATCGAAGAAGCGATGGCCGCCGAGGATAACCTGGTACACGACCGGGTCTTTTTACAGGATAATGAGATCCGCATCCGGAACAACATCGCCTGCACCCGGGAGGTGAACGAAGGGGATGTGGCCAAAGGTTTCGCCGACTCAGATGTGATAATCGAGAACGAATTTGTTACTCCGCGGGTGTACCATTGCCAACTGGAACCCAGGGCCTGTACCTGCCGGCCTGAAGCCGACGGTGGAATCACAGTCTGGCCCTCCACGCAGGCTTTGCACAATACCCGTATCCTCCTTGGTGAACTCTTCGATATCCCCCTCAATAAGGTCAACGTAATTCGAGTGGCGGGTGGCGGACACTTCGGAAGCGGCATCCACACCAATCCGGTTATCTTAATCTGTACGGCCCTCGCCTTGAAAGCCGGCAAGCCGGTCAAGATCGTTCCGAGCCGGGAGGAAGATATCTACGACCATTGCCGTTATCCCACCCGTTATACCCTCAAGCTGGGGGCTAAACGGGACGGCACCCTTACGGCCGGTCAGATGAAAGCCTGGGTGGATATCGGTTCCCACCATATCCAGGCCGTGGCTTTCCTGGGAGTCATGGCCGGCTGGTGGCATTCCCTGTATCGCCTGCCCAACATGAAGTACGAGGGAACCGCGGTTTATACCAACAAGGCGCCGGCTTGCGCCATGCAGGGTTATGGGGCACCCCAGGTAACTTTCGGAGTGGAAACAACGATGAGCATGCTGGCTGACAAGCTGGACATTGATCCCATCGAGCTTAGGCTGAAAAATTACGTAGGACTGGGAGAGATATTCTGGGGACAGGGTCCGACGGTTAGATCCTTGATCCAATCCGACGGGGTGAGAGAGCTTCTGGAAACCGGGGCACAGTTGATCGGCTGGAAGGATCGTCCGCACCCTGGCTCCCAGACCGGCCGCTTCCGCCGGGGTATCGGAGTGGCCCGTGGATTCCATACTTCGGGCACCGGAGCCCCTGTCCCGGGGGAGGTGAAGGATTACACCACTGTGCAAGTCAAAGTCAACGAAGACGGTTCCATCGACATCTTAACCGCCCTGATGGATCATGGGGGCGGGACCCTGGATGCCGCTGCCAAACTGGTCGCGGAAGAGTTCGGCGTACCGTTCGATAAGGTGGGCATCTCGCCAGCGGACACGCGCTCCACCGGTTATGATGTGTGCACCCACGCTACCCGCGGGGTGTACTGCGGGGCAGGGGCTGTTCTGGATGTGGCCCGGGACACCAAAAGAGTGCTGCTTGAATACGCCTCAAGGCTTTTGAATGCTCCTGTAGATTCCCTTAAAACCAGGCCGGACGTTGAATTGGGGCAGGGAATTATTTACGTTGAAGGCATGCCCGAGAAGAAGATGACTATCGCCGAGGCAGCTCAGGCGGCAATGATCAACGATTGGGGTACAGCCATCTCAGCCAGAAGTGTTCGAAAAGTAAACTGCCCCCCGGCCTACACCACCTTCTTCGTCGAAGTTGAAGTGGACATGGAAACCGGCAGGGTGCGTATCCTTCAGGTTGTCGCCGGAAGCGACGCCGGAACGGTCATCAACCCGGACCTGGCGCAGGGTCAACTGCACGGAGGCTTCTATCGCGGGGCAAGCATGGCACTGCTGGAAGACACGGATTATGATCCAGCCACCGGCCGACTTACGAACGGGGGATTCTTAACCGATTACAAGATGCTCGGGGCAGTGGAGCTCCCAGACCGCGATAATTTCCGGATCTTTTTTGCCCATACCTATGAACCGACCGGCCCAATGGGAGCTAAAGGCATCGGAGAAGCTGCCTTAAACCCGGTACCGGCCGCGGTGGCTTCTGCGGTTCAGAATGCTACGGGTATATGGTTCACCCGGCTGCCAATGCGTCCGGAAGATATCAGCGCTGCGGTGAAAAATCAAAAAAAGCAGGCAGTGAGTCATGTCTAGTACACGCATAATCTCCGTAGATTTCGAGTGCCGGCGTCCTGCGACCTTGGCGGAAGCCCTGGAGAATCTGCTTAAGGAGGGCGCCCAGGTTTTAGCGGGCGGAACTGATCTTATCAACAGTATGAAGACCAATGCGGCAAAACCTCGTTGCCTGGTCTGGGTGCTGGGCGTAAAGGAACTCAATTACATAAAGTTCGATCAAGGGCTTACAATCGGAGCGGGTACCCGCTTAAGCGAGATCGAGCTGAATGAGCGGGTCGCCGGCCGATATCCGGCCCTGGTGGAAGCCATCAACGCGATCGGGGGCACACAAATCCGAAACATGGCCACCCTGGCAGGCAATCTCTGCAATGCATCGCCCGGGGCGGACACGCCGCCGATCCTTCTGGCTTTGGGCGCGGAAGTAGAGATCTGTTGTTCCAACGGGCCCGGCCTTCAGCGCACGGCTTTGCCACTTAAGGATTTTTTCACCGGTCCCAAAATGACAGTCTTAAAGCCCGGGCAAATGCTGACCTCAGTGTTTGTGCCGCAACCCCCTGTCCACTCAGGCGCCGCTTTCCGCCGGTTGGCTCGGGTCAGCCTGGATATCGCCAAGATCAACTGCGCCGTCTACCTGGAGCGGGAGGGTGATTCCATCCGGCAGGCCAGGGTCGCATTAGGGTCCGTCGCACCTACGCCGGTGCGGGCACCGAAGGTAGAAGAAACTCTTAAGGGTCAAAAGAAAAGCGAGAGCCTGTTCCATGAGGCTGCGGTGATGGTAGAAAACGACATTGCACCCATTACCGATGTCCGCTCAAGTGCAGACTACCGCAGACAGGCCGCCGGGCTGTTGCTCCGGGAAGCTCTTATGGAAGCATGGAAAAGGTCAGGGGGAAAGTGATGAAGGTCTCGATTACACTTAAGGTCAACGGAAGGGAATATCCATTACTGGTTAAGCCGAACGAGATCCTGCTCAATGTCTTAAGAGACCGGTTGGGCCTGATGGGAACCAAGTACGGATGCGGCCTCGGCGAATGCGGCGCCTGCACCGTACTAAAGAACGGGCAGGCCGTCCTGGCCTGCCAAACCCTGGCTTTTACCGTCGACGGCCAGGACTTAACCACTATCGAGGGATTGGAAGAGAAGAGGTCCCTCCACCCGCTGCAGGAGGCCTTCATAGCGGCCGGGGCCGTGCAGTGCGGTTATTGCACCCCGGGGATGATCATGTCGGCCAAAGCCCTCCTGGACCGAAGTCCAGATCCGAGTAAGGAAGAGATAAAAGAAGCTATCCGCGGAAATCTCTGCCGGTGTACCGGTTACACAAATATTGTTCATGCCATAAAGATGGGATCTCAAGCAATAAGGAAGCGATAATTCAACGCTTAAAGATTATCCTTTCTGCATCAGGTCCGTAAATGATTTTCCAGTAGCCTCAGATTTTACTTTCATTATCTCTGCTAAAATGCTGACTGCAATCTCTTCAGGCGTTTCAGAACCGATGTCCAAACCAATGGGCAGATGAAGACGCTCAAATCTGCCTGTATCAAATTTATCATCTTCCAAGTGCTTCATTATTATTTTTGCTTTTCTTCTGCTGCCGATGACTCCAATATAGGCAGCCTCACTGTCTATGACTTTCCTTAAGCTTTTCTCATCAGCATCTTTTGTTGCGATAATTATATACGTGTTATTATCAATAATGACTTTTTCAACCGCGGCCGTAATATCTGCATTAACGTATAATTCTTTAGCGGTTGGGAATCTCTCTTTGTTACCAAATTCTTCCCTGTCTTCTACGACTATCAACTCGTAATCCAGTAAAGCTGCAAATTTCGATAAGGCATAATTAACATGACCGCCGCCGAGCAGTACCAGCCTGGGCCTTCTTTTATTCACCTCGATAAACACCTTCAAATTCCCTCCGCATAACATTGGAATCCCATCTTTAATATCACTATTTAACTTGTATTCAACTATCCTTGATTTATCCTCTTTTATGGCCTTGACCGCTTCATCAATAACAAATTTTTCTGCAAATCCACCCCCGATGGTTCCGATGATTCTTCTATCCTCAAGGACTATCATTTTTCCGGTATGCCGCGGCGTAGAACCTTTTGACTCGATAATAATGGCAATTGAAAAAGGAACATTCTCCGCCGATAGTCGTGCCGCCTCTTTGTATAGATTCATAGACTGTTAGCCTGCTTTCTTAACGTATTACCAAAATATTGGTACCATGTCTATATCCTTAAGCAGAGTCGTTGCCGGAGTACTTTCGCGGTATGGCCGCGGTTGAATCCATTCGTTTAAAACGACATGCATTTTATAAACTCGTTCTGAAAAGTCGTCTGATTCGAGAGTTCAATATACGTTACTTCTCTTGCAATTTTATCGGTCAGGGCAAGTTCTTCCTTTGAAAGAAGGGCTATTTTCGCCCCCTCACCGGCGGAGTTCCCTACCGATTTAATTTTTTCCTCCGGCATAGCCGGAATCATTCCTACCGCCAGCGCGCTCTCTTTCTTAATATAATTGCCGAACCCCCCCGCAAGAAGCACTTCACTAATATCATCCGGAGTAATTTTGAGTGTCTCCATCAATATATTAATCCCCGCCCGGATGGCCCCTTTTGCAAGCTGCATTTCCCGGACATCTTTCTGCGTTATATAAATCGGTCTATCGTCTTCAGCCGCATCTCCGTTGTAGACCAGGAATTTCCGCATGCCGTCGGCATCCACAATCCTTTTTCTAAGCCCTTCTCCCCCTTTTATTCGTGCACTGCCGGATTCACAGATTCTCCCGCTTTTCTCAATAATACCGAAGAGAAACATTTGCGCCACTAGATCCAGTAATCCTGACCCACATATCCCCCGGGGCTTAACATTGTCTATCGTTTTATAATAGACATTGTCATTATCGAAAACAACACTCTCGATGGCGCCGGGGACAGCCCGCATGCCCTGGGAAATCATAGCCCCTTCAAAGGCCGGGCCGGCCGCCGCGGAACATGCAAATAGATTTCCTTCCGATCCTAACACAACTTCGCCGTTGGTGCCCACATCTATAAAAAGTTTAATTTCTTTGCTTCTGAACAGATTTACAGCCAGAATACCTGAAACAATATCCCCCCCTACATATCCAGAAACATTCGGCATAGTTACAACCGGAGCCTCGGGATTTATATGCAGCTTGAGGTCGGCCGCCCTTAATGTAAGCAGTCTGGAAGCTACGGGGATGAACGGCGCCGGAGCGATATTCCGTGGATCCAGGCCGAGGAACAGGTGCTGCATGGTCGTGTTGCCTGCCATAACCGCCGTATAAATATCCATGCGATCAATCGACACACTCACTTTCAATTGTTCAATTATTTCATTAAGACCGCCGATTATCTTCGCATGTAATTTTTGAAGGCCATCGTATTTTACGGTAGTGTAAGTGATACGGGCTATCACATCATCCCCAAACTCCACCTGCGGATTCGTTATAGAAGCAACCCCCGCCTGCTTGCCCGTTTCAAGATCGCAGAGATAACCTACGACCGTGGTTGTTCCGATATCCACAGCCAGGCCGTATATTTTTTCCGAATCGCTTAAACCCTTTATATCAATCCACATCCTATCCGTTCGTATAATAGTCAATGAACAAGTTTTATTCCGGATAGCTTTTGGCAATTTTCTTAAGCATGTCAGATTGACATTTAAACCGTTCCTTTCACCCAGCACATCCAGGACTCTTGAAAGATCATCTCTCTGGTCTGCCATACTGGGCGCTCTGATTTCCAACGCTTGTTTTTTTACAATTGGATTGAGTTGGAATGGCCTGGAAATTCCGTGATCCAGGATCCTTTGTTTTAGAAGGTTGGCGTCTGCTGGAATCTCGACGACAGTAGCTTCAAATACTTTAGTCTGACAGGCCAGCCGGCAGCCGGCGTTGATTTCGATTTTCTCGAGTAACTGTCTTTCTGCGTTTGAAAGAGGCGAAATCCCATCCCGGACTATTACCTTGCATTTCCCGCATGTTCCCTTTCCGCCGCAGGGGCCGGTAATCTTTATCCCGGCAGCCTGCGCGGCTTCGATAATCGAACTACCTTCCGGTATCCACACCGTAATGTTTTGCGGCTTAAAGGTTATGTTAACTGTATTCATCCGGTTTCCTTTTCCAACAGATGTAACAATATTTGAACTTGATAATCTTTACAAGGTTCGTTTCAATGCCAATAAGCAGGTACTCCGCCCGGTGCTGCATGCTGCTGCAAACAGAGAACACGTGATACCGGAGAGTTTTGGTTCGTTCCGTGGGAACCTTGTGTTGCATCGGAAGGTCTGTGACATCTGCAATTTGAACTTCGGTACGACCCGAGCCGTTTCCAGAAGATAGACCTCGAAGGTCTGTCTGTCTTTACGCATGCCAACCTCCTCTTGCAGTTTCGGGGTAATCCCTCTAGAATTACTGTGTGAACTGTTCGCATGCTTTAAGTGTTGCGAACAACGAAAGGCATGATGTTCGCAAGTCGCTTGCGAAGTACTTAAGGGCTGGAACAGCGGAGGACAAACGAGATAATATGTTAGCCACATTTGAAGATTCGTATTTCATATTATGTCTTTCCTTTACCGATTGAGAACCAGTGCAACGTTCAGGTTATCATTTTATTCTATATGGGCCAGCCATTGAGTGAGAGGTGAGAAATGATAGAACAGCCAAAAGACAAGGATGTGAAAGCGTTTATTTTTTTTAGCGTTGACATAGTTGATTCGTCCGCGTATAAGAGCAGGTTTCTCAATGACTGGAGCAAAGACTTTAAGTTGTTCCTTGAAGCATTTCCAAATAAATTGAACGAGAGCTGCAAAAGTGTAAAAATACCACGACATGAAGCTCGCCCTTTGCCTTGCCCGAACATCTGGAAACTTGTTGGGGATGAAGTCCTATTCTTCATTGATATCAGCGAAACATATGAAAAACTACAGGATAAGAAAGAGTTAGCCTATTATGAACTTGTACTCTATTATACAATTCTTTTTAGAAGGGCAATCATAGTTCATAATAGTGCGGCTGATGAGAAACTGAAGAAAAATGATCGTGCCTTTAAAATAAAAGGAGCTGCATGGTTTGCAAATATCGTCAAAGGTCCAAATTATGATGAGTTGTATGGAAATATAGAGATAGAATTTAATAATGCCAAAGCCGATGGGTTGAAACAACGAGACTTCATAGGCCGGCAAATCGACATTGGCTTTAGGATTGCCAAGCATTCGACACTTAACAGGTTCGTCATCTCCGTTGAATTCGCAATTCTCCTGTTACGCGATAATTACCTCACAATTGAAGATGAAGGGATAGAATTGTATTACGAAGGTAGGAAATCTATTAAAGGAATTCTCGAGTACGTTGACTATCCAATCATCTGTATCGATATGGAGGATAAATTCGAGCATTATGAAAATGATCTTCTTTTAAGGGATGTAACACCAGTAAACCAGATAAACCTTATGTACTTCATGGAGGAATATATTAAGAGGACGAACTTCATTCTGTACTATCCTTTTGTGCATGATAATGACAGATTGTTCAAATACAAGCCATTCAGGCATCTGTAGATACTGTTAAAAGAAAGACAAATGTGGATAACATGCGGTTGACCGCTTATGCTACGCTTGGTAACTGATAAGTACTATTGCTTAAATATAAGCTTATCGATGATTCGGCGCGGCAGCTCAGCTCTATCGTTCCCTGAATAAAAAATGAATTCATTGACTGCAAACCCTCATATTGCTATCATAAGCCTATGTTCGATAAACGAAAAATAGCGGATATTTTCTCCTTGTCAGAGGACATTGTCCTCTATCCCGGTGATTGTCTGAAATTGCTAAAAACTATCCCGGACGAGTCACTACAACTCATCGTTACATCACCACCTTATAACATTGGTAAAGAATATGAAAAGCGGCTTAAGCTGGAATTCTACATCGATCAGCAGGCGGCGGTTATCCGAGAGTGCGTAAGGTGCCTTTCCCCGTATGGGAGCATTTGCTGGCAGGTCGGAAATTATGTCGACAACGGTGCAATTATTCCGCTCGACACAGTGCTTTATCCTATTTTCACAAGCCTGGGCCTTAGGATGAGAAATCGCATTATCTAGCACTTTGAGCACGGTCTTCATTGTACCCGCCGGTTTTCGGGACGATACGAAACCATTATCTGGTTCACAAAAACCGAAAAATACATGTTTAACCTGGACCCGGTGAGGGTGCCACAAAAGTATCCCGGTAAAAAGTATTTCAAAGGACCCAATGCCGGAAAATATTCATGCAATCCTCTGGGCAAAAACCCCGGGGATTTATGGGTCATTCCCAACGTCAAAAGCAATCATGTAGAAAAGACAGACCACCCATGTCAATTTCCTGTTGAACTTATTGAAAGGCTCGTTCTCTCGATGACAAGCGAGTGCGACTGGGTGTTTGACCCTTTTTTAGGTACCGGTACATCAATAATCGCAGCCATTCGTCATAAACGACGGGGTGCCGGTGCTGAGACGGTTAGGAAGTACATAGAGCTTGCAAAACAGAGAATTGAGCAGGAAATTGCCGGAACGTTAAGGACGCGTCCAATGGATACACCTGTTTACGACCCAGAAGAAGCGGGAAACAGCTTAAGAATCGCTCCTTGGGCAACTAAAAAAGAAGATGCCCAAATGAGATTACTTGAAAAATGAGCGAGGTATTCTGTTAAATGAACATTGTGGAAACATACTCGCATTTGAACGGATTAGAGTTTTTGATTGTTCACAAACCCAAATTATGGGGGGAAATCAAGAAAGTTATTGCTCTTGTAGATGCAGAGACTTGCAAAACCAAGGTCTCTAAAGAAAAAACGATGAAAGGGAAACTGCTATACAGCCCAATCGACATGAATAAAGCGTTTTCAAAATTGCTTCGCACCAATGAATGGCAAGAAAGCAGAGTCAGCTATTGGGTTACGAAGAACGAAAAACTTATAAGAAAAACACTTACCATGCCAGCTACAGAGCAGAAAAAAAGAAATAGAGGCAGTAGGCGAAATTCCAATCTTCAGTTATAATCAAACGGATTTTGTAAAGAATCGCGTAGCCGTAGAAGTACAATTTGGCAAGTACTCTTTTGTGGCCTATGACCTCTTTGTCAAACACCTTGCGTTTTATATCAGAGACCATATAGATGTCGGTATTGAGATTCTGCCCATGAAATCACTTCAAGCCCAAATGAGTTCCGGCGTCGCCTATTACGAGGGAGAGCTTTACAATATCGTCCGGCAAGGTCGGGGCGTCCCTGCGGTTCCATTAGTAATTATTGGAATTGCAGCGTAAATAAAAAAATCAGAGAATAAATCAATCCAGCCGGCCTTGTGAACTCAGCAGCTTAACCGCGCCGTTAAGCTCCATGTGACAGAATTACCTATTGTCTAATTTAATAGTATGACGTATTATCATACTCAGGAGAAAACCGTACCAAAATCTAAAATCGCGATTACCCTTGATGATGGTATTGTCGGGCGTATTGATACGCTGGTCCGTCAGCGTGCATACCCGAACCGAAGCCAAGCTATCGAGGAGGCTGTTAGAGAGAAATTAGCCCGTTTAGAGCGATCCCGACTAGCTCGCGAAGTATCGAAGTTAGATCCAGAATTCGAACGCTCATTGGCTGAAGAATGGCTTTCGCAGGACAAAGTGGAATGGTCAGAATACTAAGAGGGGAGGTGCGTTGGGCTGATCTAAATCCTGTTTGCGGAAGCGAACAGACAAGAAATCGACCAGTCCTTATTTTAAGCCAAGACATCTTCAATGAACGCTCTGGGACCGTAATAACCGTAGCAATTACCAGTCAACCGCAGCGAGCGGGCTTTCCTTTAACACTGGAACTTAGGACAGTCAAGATGCTAAAAAGATCTTGGGTGAAAATTAGCCAGATCAGAACCTTGGCGGTTGAACGGATCGGCAAGAAAATCGGACGTGCGGCTCCAGAAGAGATTGCACAAGTCATAGAAGGACTGGATGAAATAATCGGAGCTTAACATGCCGCTGGACTTGACGCCTTCTCGTCCCTGCGCTCCTGCAAGGGCGCCGGACTAAGTGCAAGGCCGTTCGCATTGAGTACATGCTGTATACCTTGGCTTTGTTAGAAAGGTAACTACGATTGGCTAAATGAGTAGCCGTCTTACTAATGAGAATCTAGAAGCCAAAGCTATTAGGCTTTTTCGTACGAGAAAGGAATTCTAGATAAGAAGTTTTTATGATTGACCTAATTCTAAAAAAGATCGAGTTGAATGAAAACTATCATCAGAATAAGGAAAAAATGGCTTGGATCGCTACATCATTGTACCTCACGTTCACTATCGTGAGTTTCAGATGGCTCCACAATAGATCATTTGACTATTTTGAAGAAGAGCTACTAACCATTCTTATTCTTGCCGTAACCTACTTGTCTGCTCTTTCATTCGTGTCATTTCAATTCAGGCACAGATGGCAGTCGGTATATGAATCATATGCCTTATTGAACCTATTAAGGCAAATCGACACAGATACGGCAGTCAATTTATTCCCTGATCTTTACAACAACGCAATGGAAACTGAAAAGAACAAGAGGGAAAACAAGAGGAGACCCTTTGCTATCATGATTTTAACTTTGTTGTTCCCAATCATGGCTACCGTCTATCTAATTTATCGGATCTTTGGTGGTAAGAAAGATGTGATCGATTCCCGGTATCATACAGAAATACCAACTTACGCAATATTGACCTATTTCTTTCTAGTCCAGATAGTCATAACGTTTTAGACAAGCATTTGCATAGCAACCTTGGAACTTTCAGTGGCAATACTTGGTCGATCAAAAGGATAATAGAACAAGAGGACATATCATCTGGATGGAGCTGACGCCTTAGCTGATGCTCGAAAAGGGAGACTTCATTTGCAAAAACATAACGTTCTGCTTCCGACGACGATGCAGCTCGACTCTGTCGTTAGCCTCCCATAATCGCAACCAGATCGAGATAAGGACAGGCATTGATGGCAAGAAAAAAGACAACCAAAAAGAAAAGACCGATAGAGAGACTGTATTGAACAATTGCGAGGAAGTCGGGAAATTGCTGACCGGGCTCGTGAAATCGCTGCGTCGCTGACCGGCCCACTATCCACGGTTTCGCTGCCCTTCAAGCCGGGCGAGCATAAGCGCATCGCGGTCAAGATCAGATGCTGGTGTTGTTGCTGGTCAAAGACATCGAGATCGTTGGAGAAGCCGATTATCAGACAACCGAGACAACACGGGATGAGTTGCTGGCCATTCCCTGGGCCGACATCATCGGCATGCAGCCCATCGCAATGCCATCGGACTTCATAGGTGCGATGATGTAAAGACTAAAGGCCGCGCCACGAGCTTCAGCCAGAACCGCGGCCACCGCCGATACCTCTTGTCAAATGTCCCGTTTGTTCGTATCGGGTGAGGCGTATCCGAAACTCCCAATAGTATGTTATAGTTGCAATCATTACCTAATATGAGGAAAGATTTATGACAGGGAAAGTTCAACCACAATACCACATAGCCATCGGCATCAAAATTCACGCTTACATTAGTCATGGGATTAGGACAGCCCATACATGCCAGTACTACGATTACAAGCATTCTTTTTCAGCCCATGAGTGCAGGTTTCTTCAGAAACGGCGGTAAACATTGCATCGATCCTTCTTCGGTTCACAAGTTCATTGATGCTGGTCCACGGATGGAAAAACTTTCGCACTTCAGCGAAAAAATGGCCGCTTTCCCCGATCCATTGCATGTGGGACATAAAGCATCGCTTATCCTCACCATTTTCAAGGTAAGCTGAATTTTATTTTTCTTCCGCCAAAGTACGGCCCAGAAGGGGGTAATTACCAAACTCGCATCAATGAAGCCTTGCGGAAATACAAACGCTTTAAGGATAACGACCTTGAAAAAACCGTACGGAAAGTAACAGGTGCATAAACAGCCTGTTTCGCAGCCTGCTGCTCAAACCACCGCAACTGATGGAAAGCCGGTTTTAATCTACTTGAAGCTCCTGTCCAGGAGATACTCCAAATCCGATAGTGCTTCTTCAAAGGTGTAGAGGGAAAAAAGATATTCCAGGTTTGTGCTGATTGAGGCAGCCTGGGAACCCAGGTATTCCTCCCGGGTAATCAGCTCATTTTCAAAGGAGACTTCGGCATTTTTCAACTGTTCCCGGTTTCTTTCGATCCTGGCACTTTTTTCCAGAGTTTCATAGTAGGCCTTTTTCATTGCCTGGATGTTCTGCCGTACCTGAAGTTTCAACACCTTCTCATACTCTGAAAGACTAAAGCTCGCCATCTGCAGCTCCTTCTCAGCTTCCTTAATTTTGAAAAAGGATTCCCCACTGTCAAAAAGGTCAACCTTTGTACCGACGCTTATTATCAGATCCCAATCCCAGGTATCCGTCCAATTTGCGCCCGCAAGCGGGATCCGTTGCCCCTTCACATCAAAAGCGAGGGAAAGAAACAGGTCCGGAAGCAGCATGGATGAACCTTGGGCGATTTTGAGCTTTTTCTGAGCCTGAATAACTCTTTTTCGAAAAATTTCCACCTCCTTTGCGGATTTGATAACTTGTTCTTTCAACAATTCCTCATCCATGAGAGGCAGCTCTTGCCTGAAACTCGATGTGAGCTCCACATTTTCCGGGTCGACCCCCGTCAGGATCCCCAGACTTTCCAGAGATGTTCTTTGGCTTTCCTCGGCTTCGATAAGTTGTGTCTCCAGTTCCGCTACCTTCTCCCTGGCTTCGAGAACGCTTTGCCGATTCAAGGTGCCTGCTTTGAAATTTTTTTCCCGGTCAGAAAGGATATCCAAAAGAATCTCTTTCAGTTTTTGAAGCTCCACCCCCGATTCCCTGGCTAAAACGGCACCGTAATAAGCCCTGTGGGCCTCACGCTTCAAATCAGCTTCCTGTTTTTCCAGTTCCAGTCCGGAAATTTCCACCTGCAACCTTGCAAGATTTATGGCATTCCGGATCTTGCCCCAGGTAAAAACCGGCTGGCTTAAAACTGCAGAAAGCTTGAAGTAGGTGTGCTCGGCGTCAGGCATAATTTCCACATCTTTTTCCGGAAGCGAAAGACTGCCGGCCTGGGGAATGGTTATCCGGCCGAACTCACCTTTTTTCATTATCATGCCTTCCGGTGGATTTATCAGGTAGGAAGCGGAAGATTCAAGGGTAAGCCGTGGCAAGGCTTTTGACCGGACTTCCTTGTGCATCTCCCGGGATTTCTGTAACTCCAAAGCTTTTACGTGCAAAGTTTCGGAGTTTGTTTTCAGAAGCGTATAGGCCTCTTCAATTGTTAGTGATGCCGGCTTATCTTCTCCCACCGCACCGGGCAGGGCAGAGTGAAACAGGAAAAAGAAACACAGGGATAAAACAGCCCATCTCTTTAATACGGCGGCTTCGAATAATCCGTTCATGTTTTTTTAATTGAGAGAAATAGGGTTTAAAATTATCGGTATATCACCGGAGGTAAGGTAGGTTGAAATAGACTTGCTGCCTAAAGTCTCATGGCTCGCCCGTATCTGGATCTTGATTGTATCCGAACTTATGGATACGGGTGCATCATTCCTCCATTTTACATTGAGAAAGGTAAATGTACCCGGCGTGGTTGTCTCGCTGGATGTAGTTGTTATGGTGACATAGTCTTCATTATCGACACCGTTATCGGGGGTTAAATCCAGCACCACCCGGGCGTCATTCACACCGTTAGATGAATAAGTAACGGTTCCGGTGACAGTGCCGGCCGTGAAGACAACCCGGGTAAGCTCAATATCGGGCACCAGATTCTGCGTATCCGAAACAATGCCTGAGACTTTTACGAGCCTGGCAGTGAAATCGGAATGTTCCGCGGCAATCCAGATATCGATTGAATCCCCTTCCTCTTTGTATTTCGGCGATGAAGAGTACCACATTATCGTGCGGCTGAAATAGCCTGGAACCTGACCGGAAGAGGGGATCGTCGTTGTTTCCGCCATGTACCCCGTTTCCCCGGCTGCGGACGGCTCGTTAAGATAAATTTTAACCGTGGCATCATTAATGCCGACTTTCATGCCGGAATACTCCCTTCCGGCGTCTTTTACATAGCCCGCAATTTCCGTGGAAAAATATCGGCCGCAGCTTGCCGGAAGCAGAATTAACCCTAGAAGGCTTAAAAAATATAATTTAATTTTCATGTTTTCACTTTCCTCCTCAACCGGGATTCAACCAGCCAGTAGATTGTAGGAATGAGAATTAAGGTAATCAGGGTCGATGTCGAAAGACCTCCGAGTACAGCCCTGGCCATCGGCGCCCGCAGTTCCGCACCTGTGCCGATTCCAAGGGCCATGGGTATCAGCCCCAGCATGGTAGTCATGGTGCTCATCAGAACCGGTTTAAGCCTCGTTTTCCCGCCGACAACGACCGCATGCTCCAAAGGCAGACCGTGCCTCTGAAGAATATTCATATAATCCACGAGGACTATGGCGTTGTTGACTACATATCCTACCAGGAGTATGGCCCCGATAAAGGCGACAATACTGAAACTTGTATTGGTGATCATCAGCGCAAAAACAAGACCGATGGAGGCAAAGGGTATTGCGAACATAATTATAAACGGATGGAGGAGGGATTCAAACTGGGAGGCCATAATAACATACACAAGGCCGGCGCCGATTAAGAGAGCCAGGAAAAGGTCTCTAAAAGATTCTCCCATCTGCTTACTCGAGCCTGTAAACTCCAGGCGTAGTCCCATGGGTTTCGAACCCATGGCATCAACTTCTTTTTCAATCGCCTGCATTACCCGGTTAAGAGGGCGTTCCCCCGTAAGGGAGGCGGTCACCTTGATGAGCCGTGTTTTGTTTTTCCGTTCAATGACCACCGGCCCCTTTGCCTCTTGTATATCCACCACATTTTCCAGGAGAATCTTTGTGCCTTGAGGATTTATAAAGAAAATCTTCCGCATCTGAGAGAGGGAATTCCTGTCCGCATCTTTCAACAGCACGTAGATATCGTAGGTATCATCATTCCGTTTGAACCTGGAAACCTCTGTCCCGTTATAGGCGGTTCTTATCGTTGCGGCGATCTCGAGTGGGCTTAAGCCAAGGCTGACCGCCTCCCTTCTTTTTACCTGAAATTGTATTTCAGGTTTACCGGTTTTATAGGAAACAGCCACATCCCTGGTGCCCTTAACCCCCGCAATAATACCGGCGATTTTTTCCGCATAGAGCGAGGATTCCTCCAGGTTATCCCCGGCAATCTCCGCGGCTATCTGTTTTGTCTCGCCTGTCGCGGTGGAGGCGAGGGAAGCCATCCCTTCGATATTTATAAAAAAATTGATATCTACTATTTTATTCTTGATTTCCCGTGTAAGAAAATTTACTATCTGCCAGATACTCCGTTTGCGCAAATCCTTATTTACCAGATTCACCGTAATCCGTGCATACGGGCTTCCCTTCTCCGAGAGGGACGCGTAGCCGCCTGACCTGCCTATTATCGATGAAAGAGAATCCAACTCTGGTCCCAGGGTTCCAATAATCAGGTTTTCAACTTCTTTCACTTTTTCTTCGGTGACGGTATATGGGGATTCAATTTTTGTTTCGATATTGATCGAAAACTGGGCTTCATCGGTTTCCGGAAGAAATTCCATTCCCAGGAGGATTATCGAGGATATGCTGATTGCAAGGAGGATGATAGCGGTTGCTATTACGGCCAGACTGTGGCGTACGGCCCAATTTAAAGCCCTCTCGTAGAACTCATCAATTTTCACCAGGGCGCGCTGGATAAGACTTGCAAGCCGGTCGAAAATCTTATTTCCCGTTTGGAGTTCAAGATCGGCCAGGCTTATTTCAAGGTCCACCCGATCCATTTTCGAAACCCTCTGTGAAATAACCGATCCCTTCTGCAGCCGTAAGAATTTTGAACACAGCACAGGCACCAAAGTCAGAGCCATGACGAGGGATATAAAAAGGGCGAAGGTGATGGTGTAGGCGAGATCTTTTAAAATTAATCCGGCTATACCTTTTACGAAAATAACCGGAATA